>JAYUEW010000323.1:0-8488 GCA_043739045.1 Synechococcales cyanobacterium | reverse complement strand
GGTAAACAGCACCTCGCATCGTTCCTGACCACGCTCAACATTTTGTCCCTCCTATTTCACACATTGTTGGAATTGGTCGATGATAAGTACAAATTATTGCGAGACCATTTGCCTACACGCAAAACCTTTTTTAACGATTTACGAGCCTTGACTCGGTATCTTATTTTCGATAGTTGGGATCATCTTCTGACTTTTATGATTCAAGGCTTAGAGCTTGATCTCCCGCCTAATAGTAGTTAAATTTCCATAATGAGAATTGCTGCAATCTGAGTTCAGATCTGGCTCTTTATTTAGCCTGAAACAGCCCAAAAATAAATAACGTGACGTTTTCCGGAATTTGTCTTATTCTGCGAGAATCTAACCTAGAGATCCGCAGGTTTCTTTACTCCTTTTACGGTGCGCGTTGCCCTATGACCACAACCTCTTTACCGGAACTAGATGCGCTTCTAAATGATTGGCAGCAGAAAATGGGGTATGTCGGTCAAAACCTCTTCGAGCTATACGAGTTGCCAACCTATCAACGACTAATGGGCGAAGGCGGGATGCCTAAAGCGGTGTTGACGGGGGAAACGCAAAAGCAGGTGAAGCTTGCCATTGCTGACTTGACCCAGCTTTTTCAGTTATTTGAACTCCTTCGGGAGACGATCGATCGGGCAAAAAGTCTTCGATCGCAACTCCCAAAACGAGGCAGTGATGGAACCGTGATGGAAATCATGGCCTTACTGACGGAACCCTCTATCCTATTACCGCAACAGCTTGTCCCACTACAATCCCGTGATCTGATTAGCTCCTCGACTCAGGGCGGCTCGGTTACGGCTAATGCGATGTTGGAAATGATGGCAATATTATTTTCCCGTGCGAAAACTATTGTGCTGGAGATCGATCAGGCTTGGAACCAATTAGAGGCTCCATTGATTGAGTTTCAGCAACAAGCACACCCGATCATCCAAGAACTCACGGCCTTAATTCAACGCGCTCCGGCGACAGTTCCGATCGTCATTCAGCACCAGGTCGATCAGTTTCAGACAGACTTTAGAGCAATTCATCAGGCGATCGATGCCGATCCGCTAACCGCAAAAAGTAGTTTAATTCAGCAATTAAAACCTAGTCTAGATGTAATGACACAGCATCTAGCGGATTTCGCCGCCCAACAGCAAGAACTAAAACGTCGTCTAGAGGATGCGGGGCGAGGGATGGAGGAATTGCGATCGGTCCATCAAACAGGATTACTAGTTTTTGCGGAATGGCAGGACAAAGTATTGAATAACACTAGGTCAACACTCCCATCCATTGATATTATTACGGAACTCACCCAATGGCTTCATCGACTTTCCACAGCCTATGAAACTAATAATTCAGCCGTTCATGTGGGATTAACGCGATGGCAAGCACAATTTCAGCAAACAATGTCTCAGATTGATACCGCCACAACCCGCGCAAAACGAGATTTGCAATTTCGCGTAGAACTACGGGGGCAATTGACCGCAATGAAAGCCAAAGCCGGGGCAATGGGCCGATCGGAAGATTTGAACTTGGGAATGATCGAAGCTCAGGCCAAACAATATTTATATACTCGCCCGACGGATCTAGTATGCGCTCAGAAATTAGTTTGTGAGTATGAACAAACACTAAACTGTCGGAATTAACCTATAGACTTGGCAGGATTTATGAGTAACTCCAATTCCCATCTCTCCAATTGTGCTCAACCCAACTGTTCTGGAACGATCGAGGATGGATATTGCAACGTCTGCGGCATGTCTGCCCCAAAATCCAACCCCGCACCCACAAAATCTCCGATTCCAAACAAAACTGGGATTCTAGCGAACGACCTGAGCTGGAATATGAGTAGTACCAACAGCGGATTATTAAGCCGCCGTAGTGGTTTGGGAGCCTTGGGGGGCTTAGGAACTGGAATCTCTAGCAGCGTAACAGGCCGCACCAGCACAGGAACCCGTCGATCGGGCGTGAGTAGCCATAGCACCCGCAAAAAATTAGGGGCCGGATTGATTACGTTGCCCGATTTGCCTTCGACCGCACCGGAAGATATGCTGTTGGCGGAAGCTGTAGTGCCTGAAAATAAACGTTTTTGTTCTAACTGTAATCAGGCATTAAAACGAGAATTCGGATTTTGTCCAAAGTGTGGAGTCAAGTTTTCATTTGTATCATCGCTCAAACCGGGCGATCGGGTTGCAGGACAATATGAAGTCAAAGGTGCAATAGCATTTGGTGGATTGGGATGGGTATATTTAGGATTTGACTTAACCCTCTCACGCTATGTTGTGTTGAAAGGATTGCTCAATAGTGAAGATACCTCCAGTGCAGCCGTCGCCGTCGCCGAAAAACAATTCCTTGCCTCGGTAAAACATGCCAATATTGTCGGGATTTATAACTTTGTAAACCATGGCGGTGAAGGATTCATTGTCATGGAATATGTGGGCGGAAAAACGCTTAAAGATATTCGTAAAGAACGCGGAATATTGCCCGTTGCCGAAGCGATCGCTTACATTCACCGGGTCTTAGGGGCATTTTCCTACTTACATTCTCAGGGCTTAGTCTATTGCGATTTCAAACTCGACAATATGCTGATTGAAGGCGACGACATCAAATTAATTGATCTCGGTGGTGTTCGTCGCATTGACGATCCAGAGGGTGACATTTATGGCACCGTTGGCTACACTGCACCAGAAGCCGGAGAAGGGCCAACCGTTGTAACCGACTTATACACAGTGGCGCGCACGTTGTTGATTTTGGTTTGTGCAGTGAAAGGCTTTACCAAAGAATCTCAATACAAATTGCCCAATCCTCAAGACGAGCCACTGTTTGCCCAGCAAGAATCGCTCTATCGTTTTCTCCTCCGCGCCACCGCCACCGATCCAAATGCTCGATTCCAATCGGCGGAGGAAATGGCCGACCAGCTTTTAGGGATTCTCCGAGAAGTGGTGGCAAACGATCGTAATTCACCCTGCCCATCGACGAGTAGTTTGTTCAGCGGCGATCGGTTGTCCTATTTAATTACAGGCGCGCTCGACCCAATTTTGGTGGATGCGCAACAAGTTCCATTGGCATTAATGGATAAGAATGATGTGGCCTTACAAGAGATTGTTGGAGCTATGGGCATAACAGAACCCAAACAACGATCGGAACGTCTCGCAGAAATCACAAAACAATATCCCCAATCTACTGGGGCACAATTGCAATCAGTTGATTTTTGGTTCACTCCAGAATCAAATTCAAAAATTGAACCCTTGCTTCAAATAGTGGAGAAAATTGATCCTTGGGAATGGCGTGTCACCTGGAATCGGGGCCGCATTGCACTCCTGAATGGTAAATCAAAAGATGCGATTGCCCATTTCGATCGGGTCTACACCGACTTGCCCGGAGAACTCGCCCCACAACTAGCTTTAGCCTTAGCATTAGAACAAAATAAAGACTATTCCGAAGCAATTTTTTACTACCAACGCGTTCTCCAAACCAATCCAGACTACCCCACGGCAGCCTTTGGTCGGGCACGCTGTCATATGGCGCTTCAAAGCAAAGAATTGGGCCAACGCGATGCGGCAGTGTCGGCCTTAAACCAAATTCCACCGACCTCCAGTTTATATGTCCGATCGCAAGCCCAAGCCATACAAACCTGGGCTAATGATGACCATACGTCACCGAATATCCAAGATCTTGTGGCCGCCTCACAAATTATGGATCAATTATCATTACAAGGACTAGAGCGCTATCAATTGATGTATACCCTATTTAATAATGCTCTTCAGATAGTGCAAAAAAATCCCCAACTGGCGACCAGCACGACGAAAGTAATGAATCGCCCCTTAACACAATCAGAAATGCAAAGCGGGCTTGAATCCGTACTCCGATCGATGGCCCATTTGTCTGAAGGCGATGAGAAAATTCGGTTGGTGGATGAAGCTAATCGGGTGAGACCCATGTCTTCGAGATGAATTAAAAATTGAGAATGTTTGGAATTCTATTCGTGTAATTATTATGAAAAATTGTTCGGCTTGTCATGAACCTGTTGAAGTTGGCGATCGCTTTTGTGAGAGCTGTGGAGTTTCGTTAATTAAGGATTTGAATGCAGCGGTGACATTTCAATCATTGTCTGAACCGATTTTTCCGAATTGTCAAAAGTGTGACAGCATTGATTTGGAACCGGATGGATTTTGTAATCAATGTGGATCTAGAAATCCGGTTCATCGCGATCGGTTTGAACAAATTTTACAGCCTAGTTTTGCAGCCATTAGCGATCGGGGCATTCGACATTCTCAAAATGAAGATTGCTTTGCAGTAGCACAATTGGCGAATGGCTGCTCCATCCTTGTGGTTTGTGATGGTGTATCGAGTTCTATGAATCCCGGCATGGCCTCACAAAGTGCGTCTCAATCTGCCTGTGAATCCATTCAAGAATCCTTAAATGCTAATCTCGATCCTGAAGCGGCATTAGTTCAAGGCATTCATCAGGCCCAAATAGCAGTTGCCGCATTGGCCGCAATTAGCAAAGGAGAACCGCCATCGACCACCATTGTGGCGGCAATTGTTTCGGCTTGTAATTCAGACGCAGCCAATTCAGGCCTATCAGCACAAGCCACGATCGCATGGCTGGGTGATAGTCGAGCGTATTGGCTGGGTTCAACACCAGAAACATCGCGCCAACTCACCCAAGATCATTCATGGTGTGAAGATGTGGTGGCAGCGGGTCAACTGTCTCGGCAAGAGGCTGAACGATCGCCTCAGGCCCATGCGATTACTCGGTGGCTGGGGTTTGATGCGGAGGATGTTGTTCCCAGTGTAGTCACGATCGATTTGGACATGCCGGGACGATTGGTTTTGTGTAGTGATGGACTCTGGAATTATGCGAGCAGCGTGCCAGAATTCTATCAAGCCTTACACCATCCACCCGGAACAGAAGCCGTAGTGATTGTTCGTCAGGGCGTTGAATTTGCGCTCCGATGTGGCGGACAAGACAACATTACAATAGCGCTTCTAGAACTAAAGACAGAAGTATTAAAAACCAATTAACTCACCCCATTACTCAACTACTATGACCACTCAATTTACCGCTCAAGTCTATCAAAATGCTTACTTGCCCGAAGGAAGTCGAGAAGTCAATGCCATCATGACTATCACAACCGATTCAGAATCAGGCGGTCAAACGGTCGCACCGAGCGCATTGGTCGCTTCGGGTACGCCTCGGGTATTTGGTATTATTTGTGATACTTCTGGTTCCATGGAAGGAGTCAAAATTCAATCGGCCAAACAAGCGATCGCAAAAGTGATTGAACTTCTGCCCCCCGATGCTCATTTCTTTATTGTAACGGGATCTAGCCAAGCCACATTACTATCGGGCCTCACCTTAGCGACCGACAGCGCCAAGAACACGGCACTTGCGGCACTCCGAACAGTCACAGCCAATCGCAGCACGGCCATTTCCACTTGGCTTAATCTAGCATTGCAACAATTCAAACTCATGCCGGGTGCGATCGCTCAAGCGCTGTTGCTGACCGATGGCCAAAACGATAGTTCTGATTTGAATGCGTTGGAAAAAGCTCTGAATGCCTGTGAAAATCAATTTCAATGCGACTGTCGCGGGGTCGGGACTGAATGGCGCGTCGCTCAATTACAAATGATCGCCCGCAAGCTGCTTGGAACTGCGGATATTATTGCCGATGCGAGTGCTATGGAAAGTGATTTTCGAGCCATTCTTGGTCAAGCCATGAGCAAACAAGTCAGCGATATTGCATTACGGTTGTGGACTCCTCAAGGGGCAAAGGTACTGTTCTGTAAACAGGTGAGTCCGGAAATTCTAGACATTACGAACAAAGCAAAGGCGATTAGTGGACAGATTGCAGACTATCCAACAGGCGCATGGGGAAATCAAGAATCTCGTGATTACCATTTCTGTATTCAAGTTAACGCTGGAAATGTCGGGGATGAAATGCTAGCAGGCCGAGCCAGCTTGGTTTATAGCCAAAATGGAGTCGAGACCAAGGTTGCTGAAACTCGAATTCTTGCCATCTGGACTGACGACGAGGTGAGGTCAGCTAAAATCGATCGCACCGTAGCCCATTACACCGGACAAGCGGAACTCGCTCAAGTGATTCATGAGGGCATGGAAGCCCGCGCCCAAGGCAATTTTGAAGTCGCAACTGCCAAACTATCCAAAGCCGTACAACTTTCGGACGAATCCGGTAACGAAGCCACTATGAAGCTTTTGCGAAAAGTTGTAGATATCGAAGACGCAGCGACCGGAACCATTCGCATTCGTCGTGAAGTTCGTAAAGAAGACGAAATGGCTCTCGAAACCCGATCGACCAAAACCACTCGAATCAACCGCTAGTTTTTACTCTAACTTTAGAACATCACGACCTACGCCATGCTTTATAACTGTCCCAAAGGCCATTCATCTACTGATTCAGACTTTTGTTCTGTCTGTGGAACTCGTATCGACTCCAGCGTTAGTTCTAGCGTTGGCATTAGTAACTCAACTTCTTTAAATAAAACCCTTCCCTGCCCTGACTGCGGGACGATTCACGAAATTAGCGAAGGAAAATTTTGCGAAATCTGTGGTCACAATTTTGAAACAGGTAAATCAGGTGGATTGCCTATGGATTTACCACCGATCGTTATCCCGCCGCTAGACATTCCCACGATCGCACCCACAATTGCCAATATCCCCAATCCGTCCGCTGATTCACCCCCGCCACCCGTCCAAACTGCCACAACCTGGACAATCACGATCACAATCGACCCAACCCTCGCCACCGCCGAAAGCCCACCGCCACCGATCGCACAACCCGATCGGACATTCCAGCTTCAACCCGGCACTACACATTTAATTGGTCGCAATAGTGCAGCCCGAGCGATCGTCCCTGAAATCGCCCTAGACTCGGACACCGCCGTTTCCACGCGTCACGCCCTACTGGATGCTCAGAGCGACGGACAACTAGTCCTACGAGACATCGGGTCATCTAATGGAACTCAGATTAACGGGATTAATTTGGTCCCGATGAAAGACTATCCATTAAAACCTACCGATCGCATCACCATCGGCCACTGGACCGCGATCGTAATCAATTAAGTTTTCTCCATTCTTCATTCCCAATTCTTTATGAATACCGACCTTCAAAAAGCCTCAAAGTCATTGAAAGCCAATCAAATCGCCCCCATTGCGCCCGCCGCATCCTTACGACAAGTTCATTTGCCATTTCGATCGGAACTCTTAACCACGCCAGAAGTCTATAAAGCAGCAACAGCCTGGATTCTGGGTAGCACTGTATTACTAACAGGTGCGATCGCAAATGCCGTCATGAATCAACGATCGGCAGTTCATGCAGTGGGTTTTGAAACGACACCGAGTATCTATCACGCACAGCGAATTCGTGACAGTGTGGCGGATATGGATGCCAATGTTGCAAACCTTTTACTAGTGCCGATCGGTCAAAATCCCGATGCTGAAAAAGTATATCAAGATCGTAAGAAAAAACTTTCATTATTGCTAACTCGTGCTGCTGAAAATATTACGATTCCCGCTGAGCAAACACTAATCAGTGATATATCGTTGAACCTGAATAACTATATTGAAAAAGTTCAAGAAGCTAAGATTCTTCATGGTCAAGGGAAAGATGAAACCGCTCTGAAAGCTTATCGTGAAGCTCAAAGAATTGTTGATGATGTGTTGATGATAAAAGCTAACGAATTAGATCAAGTCAATTTTAAAGCGCTTCAGGAAAGCTATGACAATGGCAATCGATGGGCGATGATTAATCAACTCTTTGTAGTTCTCTTGGGTGCAGTGGTTGTGGGGTCCCTAGTTGGGCTTCAGATCTTGTTAACCAAGTGGACTCGTCGTCGATTGAATCTGGGACTGTTAGCGGCGACCGTTATCTCTATAATCTTTATTTTCGATACATTATTTCGCTTAATATCATCATCCAACCTGTTAAAAGTCGCAAGAGTCGAAGCCTTTGACTCGCTTCATGCATTGCGAAAAGCCCGATCGACCGCCTATAGTCTCAATGCTGACGAAAGTCGTTATTTGCTAGATCCACAGTTTGCCGCAATACACCAAGAAAACTTCTTTCGTAAAGTTACAGAACTCGGATTTATCCCTAATGGTCCATTACCAAAAACACAACCCGATCGTTATTCAAGTGAACTTAGAAAGATTGCAAATATGCCCGATGCTCGGTCCCAGTCTCTGATCAAAGGTGCTTTTGCAACACAGCTTCAAAACATAACGTTTGATGGCGAACGTAAAGCAACCCAAACAATGATTAGCGATTTTCTGAATTACTTTGATATCGACCAAAAAATTCGGACAGCTAGTAAACGAGAAGAGGCGATCGCCCTATGTGTTGGAAAATCGAATGAAGCGTTTGATGTTTTTCTTGAATCCCATCAAAAAGTTATGGATATTAATATCAGCGCCTTTGATACATCCATTTATAAAGCATTAACCTATGTCGAAGTGAATGGAGTATCT
>JAYUEW010000322.1:0-7952 GCA_043739045.1 Synechococcales cyanobacterium | reverse complement strand
CCTTTCGCCAGCTTCAAAATTTTATTACGACGTTTGCGGGCTACATTACCGCGCTTAACACGAGCCATGAGTTTCCTCTACATTTGGGGATAGGTCATTGGTAAATAAGCAACGTTCAAACAGGTAGAACCGAAATTCTAAATGTCAAACTTGCCACGATCGGGAACCAGGCAGTAGAAAAGCCCTAGCCCAAATCGATTGGATCACCTTATAAATAAGGCAACATTGTACGAACGTTAGCAGCATCGCCTTCAAACACAACGTTATAACCAGCAAGACGGCGCTTACGGCTAGGGCTTTTGTGTTCCAAAAGGTGGGCACGGAACGTACTCCGACGGAGAATCTTGCCAGTTCCAGTCACTTTAAAGCGCTTGGCAGCAGATTTGCGAGTCTTTAACTTCGGCATGACAATATCCAAATTCACACAGTCTTAGATCCTACCCCATAAGGAGCATATTTTAAGCCAATGATTCAAACTACACAGCAATTCCAAATTCGGAACGGGGTTCAAGCTCTAAAATTTTTGAATTTCTGCCACATAAATGATTGAGATGAGTCGCCTGAGAGAAGCCGCCGTAGATAACCTATGAACGCTCATGTGATCTAATCGGCAGTCGGCTGCATCAATTTGTTAGGCTGCGATCGACTCCACCCAATATTCTTGTGCTTCTAGAGGGATCTGCGATTTCAGGTCTCCGATCGACCATCATCATCTTTATCAGACATTCTCGACGATGCGATCGGCCTTCACCCATTGGAAGCAAAGCCCGGTTATCGATCGCAGTTGTAGTCCCAAAAGATTCAAAGTAGTCTCTGGCCGCTTCCGGGAATTCCGAAAAGTTAAATACGGCATCCCCTCTCGCCACCGTCGTCCAGAAATAGCGCAAGCTTGGCACTAATTCTTTTGCCTTGGCTTCGGATAAATTCAGTGGTGCTTGCATCAGTAATTGCAGCATGTAGTACTGACATCTGTTGCCCATGAGTTCACGGGTTTGTCCTTGGAGATCGTCCCAGCCCGGTATTGATTCCACATGGTGAGATTCCATTTGTAACCAATGACGGTTTTGTCTGTCGGTTTGATACTCGAATATGCGGAACGGATGGGGATAACTAATCAACGAACCCGTCGTGATGTCATAGATGCCATCTTGATAAGCCACATCTTGAATATGCAGATGCCCGGTAAACACCATCTTGACGTTGAAGGCCCGTAGAATGCCCAACAGCTCGGAGGCATTTTCCAAGATGTAACGCTGGCCCATACCGTGAGTCGATTGGTGGGGCAGATGTTCGAGTACGTTGTGATGAATCATGACCATCACGAGGTCATCCTTTGCGGCTTGGGACTGAGATAAGGTTTGACGGAGCCATTGAAGCTGAGAGTTCTCCATCCGGCCTACTTGTTTCCCATTCACATCAAAGGTGTTGGAATTTAGACCAATCAACCGTACACCCGATAATATTTCATGGGTGTAATAGTGATGATTAGTATCTTTGTAGCCGAACATACGGTAGAAATCAGGGAACTGATGGGCGGCGATCGATTGCTCGTTTGCCTCTAGAACTGGAATGTCGTGATTTCCGGGAATCACATAAACCGGGTAGGGAAGCTGTGCAAAACGTTCGGCAATCCAAGCGTGGTTGGCCGCTTCGCCATGTTGCGTCAAGTCACCGGGGACTAGTAGAAAATCAATATTTTCTTCAGAAATCCGATCGAGAGCCACATCTAATGCTGGAATCCCGATTTCGACCAGATGGATTCGAGCAGGGTTTTGCCACACGGTGTCCGTTAGAGCGACGTGGATGTCACTTAAAACAGCAAAGCGAAAGTTCAGGGGCTTGTTTATGTCGAGCATCGTAAAGGCAAGATTTAAGAGAACACTTGAAGCGTAAAGGTCGTGATTAAAAAGTGAAAAGTCGTTAGAAAATCAAAGAACGTCGTAAACTACCGATCGGCCTGCTTATCTGTTCAGGTAATTTATTATACCTGTGAAGCTTCCTAGGAGCCTCGTGAATTCTCGCTTGTCGTATATCTTGTTATATATTGTTCTTGTTATATATTGCGTACCTGTTTTGAACGATCGAACCCCCTGTAAAACCCTCAATAAAATCTAAAAATTCTTCCTATGCCTCTCGCTCGTGTCCGTGAACATGTCAATCCTCTTTCCGCCAAGTATCAAGTTCCCGCGATCGCTCCAAATTGGCAACAGATCTACACAAATCCTAATCAACCGCTGCATTTAGATATTGGTTGTGCGCGAGGAAAATTTGCATTTCAACTGGCCAACCTTGAACCGAGTTGGAACATTCTAGGCTTAGAAATTCGTGAACCGTTGGTGACTCAGGCCAATCAATTACGAGATGAAGAGAATATATTGAATCTTCATTATCTCTATTGCAATGCAAACAATTCATTGCAACCTATTTTAAAATCATTGCCGTCCGGTGCGCTCCAACGGGTCACGATTCAATTTCCAGACCCATGGTTCAAAAAACGACATCAAAAACGTCGAGTGGTGCAGTCCGGACTGGTGAAAGATTTAGTTGATTTTTTGCCAGTGGGGGGAGTTGTATTTCTTCAGTCTGATATTTTGGATGTGGCCGAGGAGATGCGCGATCGGTTTAAAGAAAGCCCCGACTTTGAGTCGCAAAATTCAGATTGGTCTCAAGAGAACATTATGCCCATTCCAACTGAGCGGGAAATTGGTGTTCTAGAAGCGGGAAATCCCGTTTATCGGGCCTTGTTCACCCGAATTTAGAGAATAGTTTGATTTATAGTTTGACATTTATAGTTTGACAATGGTTCTAATTTACCACTTTCGTTTAAGCGCACTGGCTCCTTCGACCCAAGAGGGAAACCACATTCGCGATCGATAGCCCACGTCATCTAAAGGCAATCCTAAAAATATAGGCATCCAGAAGATGAATCCCACAACACCCAATCCGATCGCAATCCAAACCATGCGTGTCAGGGTCGGATTCTGTCGGCTCAAGGCCCGATCGCCCCACCAAGCCAACGCCAACGTCGCAAACACCGATGAACCCATGTAGTGATAGATGAAAGCGCATCGGCTAATTCCCATCCAAGGAATCAGATTTGCACCATAGCCGACTATCATTGTCACCAACACAAAGGAATCACCAAATCCTCGCCCAAACAATCTATTCCACAACCGCAACAACAATGTAATCCCGATCGCTACGATCGCCGCTGTTGTCATCCACCATAGCAACGGATTTCCCATGGCATGAACAGCATAAATTGAAGCCCCTGGTGACAGTGGGACATTAGAAGCATTCAAGGCGATCGGCTCGGCTGGATTGATGCCTAGTTTATAAAAATAAGCCACTGGAACCAACATGGTCAGCCAGGTTTGCCAAGTTGAACAATAGGGATGGACATCGCCAATGACTGAACTGCCTTTGTGGTAAAGATAGATACTTTGTTGAAGTGGCCAGAATTGAAGGTCTGGGTTTTGGGCAATGTGGGGAATCCAGAGGAGGTAATAGGTGAGGAAGGGGACGATCGCGATTCCAAGTACGATCGCAATGGCTGGAATATTTGTAATGTGTTGGGGAAGTGTTAGTGAATCATTTGACTCATTATTTTTAAATAGTGGATCAAACCAGCGAAAGGCCCAAGCTAATGCGTAAATCCCTACAACTGAAATCAAAAACCAAAGCCCATTCCATTTAATTGAGGCAGAACAGCCCAAGAAAAAACCGGATAATGTCATCCAAATCCATGACATAGACGGATGAGTAAATGATGTTTTCCAGGATTCATCACGGTTCAATCGTCGAGCGGCAATTAAAAAACAAACCTGTCCCAACAATCCAAACACTACTAAATAAATATTGTTTAGGGCATAGCGCGACTCGACCAAAAATAATCCATCTAAGGCCGACAATACGCCCGCTAAAATTGCTACCCGCGATCGTTGAGTTAATTGCCACGCCAACCCCGCCACCACCAACGGCACAAAGGAACCCGTCAACGCATTCAACCAGCGATAGCTCCAGCTTTTCACCACCGAACCCGTTAAGTCATTCACTACACCGGATCCAAAGGGAAGCTTTTCACCGATCGCAATTCCGATCGCAATCAAGTATTGACTGAGCGGCGGATGGGCATTGAAAAACGGTGTTTTGGTTAGGTAATTATTGGCAAATTTAGCGTAGTAAATTTCATCAAATACAAACGTATTAAAACGCTCTAATCCCCAGAAGCGAATCGCCAAGGAAAAAGCGAAAATTCCGATCATCCAAAGGTAGAAGTAGGACGATCGGGTCTTGGGGCTGAAGTTGGGCGATGTCGTCATGAATACAAGCGAATCGTTACGCCTTAGAACTTATCGCCTTAGAACTTATCGCAGATGTTGGAATTTAAGCAAATTTAGGAGAGCCGTTTTTCGATGTATTGACCGATCATTTGTTGCTCACCAAACCGAGAAATAATGGTCTGCCGCGTCCGATATTTGGTCCCGATCAGCTTCACTTCTTCCTCAAATACCGAACCTTGATACTCCGTGCGCAGGGCTAAGGTTTCTGGGTTACTAAACGAAAATACTGCGGTAACGGGCTTGGAGGTTGCAAATCCCCGATCGCGATACATCACCTCACCACCAATTCCGAAAATGGTCGAACCCTTGGCCATTTCTTTACCCAAAATCGAATTTTTGCTATCCCATGTCACCGCCGCCCCACAGCTCATCAGTGTCTCATTTTCAAGACCATGCAACGCCGCCAACGATCGTAACTCGTCGCAGCCCTGCGCTAAATATTGAACGGTAATCAAGCTTTCCACTTCCTGCACCTTCCCATCTGGCAGCGTAAAGTACCGCCGTTCCGAGTGCCATTCCCCCACCGATCGCTGGAAAAAGTCCGAAATTAACCGATCGAGACCCGGTTCCGCCGTCAGACGTTGTAGAGAGATAGTCATGGGCACCTGCATCAAGAAGACTGAGAGAATAACAACTGATTACCTCGGTGTTTAGAATTGCAAAACTTGTGTCAAGCAAATAGCGGTTAGTTGTTACTATTCTTAATATAAAGTGCGATCGAAAAACGTGCAACCTCAAAAAACATCCAAAGTCTTGGCCTTGGTATTTGAAAAGGGGGAACTAGAATTCGACTTTTCTCTCCAGTCCGTTTCCCTCAAACCCCCGAAACTAATGTCTTCCGTCCTCACCGCTACCAATCTTCAGAAAACTTACCGAACGCCTGATACGGTTCTAACGGCTGTCAAAGATGTGTCGCTGTCGATCGATCGGGGCGAAGTCTTGGCCTTTCTCGGCCCGAATGGCGCGGGAAAAACCACCAGCATCAAAATGATTGCGGGATTAATCCAGCCCGATAACGGCTCTGTGACGGTCAACGGCTACAATCCTCACGCTGACACTCGCGCATTTGCCAGCATTGGGGCGGTGCTTGAGGGAAATCGCAATCTCTATTGGCGGCTGACTCCTGAGGAAAACCTATCCTATTTTGGAGTGCTTCGTGGGTTGTCGCCTAAGGTCGCAAGGCAACGAGGTCGGGAGTTACTCGATCGCTTTGAACTCAGTCATAAACGAAAATCCGTGGTTCAGCAGCTCTCGCGAGGAATGCAGCAAAAAGTAGCGATCGCAGTGGCTTTAGTTCACGATCCAGCCTTGTTATTGTTAGATGAACCGACTCTTGGGCTTGATGTGGAGGCGACTGAAACGGTGAAACGACTGATTCGGGAAGTGGCGGCGGAAGGAAAAGGAATTTTGTTGACAACCCATCAACTTGATGTGGCAGAAGATTTGAGCGATCGGACTGCCATCATTAATCAAGGCGAAATCGTCGCGGAAAAAGCTACTGACCAACTCATTAAAGAATTTTCGGGCACTGCTTACCATATTCAGTTAACTGAACTATTGGACGACCCAAATTGCATTACAAAATTGAATCACCTGGGTATTACGATCGCCCCTCAATCTGATAGTCAACGAATCACCATTGAAGATCCAACCCAACTTTATGCGGTGCTAGACATTCTCAATCCGCGAACGATCGAAAGCCTGACTCGCGACAAAGCAACCCTGACGGATGTGTTTCTTGCACTCACTCGCAAGACTTGAACTCTATTTTGTATTAAAACTACATTGAGTTTTCAGCTAGATTTACGCAAGACCGCCAACTTTACTACTACCAAGGCATTGTTTTATGCTCCATCGACCTATTACGACGATCGCTTTTAATTTAGGATTGCTTACTCTTTGTCTACTGGGTCCAGCCGCCCAAGCTGAGGTTGCAAATTCCAAGATGCCAAAACCCCAAGTGCAAACCCTGCGCGTTTACCCGATGCTAGAAAGAACTGCTCAGCCGGGGAAATGTCCAAAGGAAGTAAAAGTGATGATTCAGCCGAGTCCCTATCGGGAGGGTGGCTATGATAGCTCTGGAAAAGCTCAGCTCCAGCAGATTGGGGAGGCGGTGGAGTTTGAGGCGAGCGATCGGTTTAGTGTGACTTGGCGTGCCCGTTTGAAGCCTGAGTTTCGCAGTTGTGTGGCGACAGCGGGGCTAGTTGAAAATAAAGATGCACCGATGTCGAGTTCTCTGTTGCGAATGCGATTTGTGAATGGGAATGCTTACTTCATTCTCGATACAACGGGGATATCGGACATCAATGGATACACAATGGTGATTCTTCAGCAGAAGATTGAAGCCGGGAATCCATCTTGGCGCTGGGGTGGGACGGATTAGTCCTGATTAGTTAAGCAGGACAACTCGGGGTCTGGGAAGAGAGCTATCAAGTTGAGCATAAGTTCGATCGAGTTTAGGGATGTTCGATGGTCTACGACCAACCTTTAATCCTCATATTTAGCCTTTGTTTAATTAATGAGAATAAAGTTCTCAACTCTGATTCTCGGGGTAACGTTAGGTGTACTTCTTTGAATTAGCGAATTATCTTGGATGGACTCGTTAAATTGAGAATACTCCTGTTCACAGAGAGCAAGCTGAATTCATTTCTCTACCTTAGATTAAACTCTAACGATGCAAATCACATCAACCGCTACCTGGAAAGCACCGGATTCACTGCAATCTCGGTTACAAATTCAACACTTCAGCCCCTCGGAACATTCCCCGATCGCAGTCGGGCAGGATGTGATTAAGGGACTCACTCAATCGCCCAAAGTCTTGCCTCCGCAGTACTTTTATGACGATCGGGGGTCACAATTATTTGAGCAAATCTGCGCTCTACCAGAGTATTATCCAACTCGTACAGAAGCCTGGATTCTGCACCATTATGCACCTGCGATCGCGCAATGGACCGGTGTTTGTGAACTAGTCGAATTGGGCAGTGGCAGTTCCACAAAAACCCGCCTGCTGCTTGATGCGTACCAGCAACAAGGCTATCCCCTTCACTATCAACCCATTGATGTGAGTGCGGGGATTTTAACGGAGAGTGCCGAACAATTATTAGCCGATTATCCGACCTTAAAAGTACAAGGATGGGTTGGCACCTATGAGCAAGCTCTGGCGAAATTACCATTGGCTACATTAAGCCAACGGATGCTTTTTTTCCTGGGCAGTAGCTTGGGAAACTTCACCCCAGCGGCCTGTGATCAATTTATGACCCAAATCGCGACGGTGTTGGCTCCAGGGGATTATTTTTTACTGGGAATTGACTTACAAAAACCCGAGGATATCTTAGAACCCGCCTACAACGATCGCCAACAGGTAACGGCTGCATTCAATCTGAATATGCTCTCTCATTTAAACTGGAGGTTTCAGGGTAACTTTGACCTCGGCTTATTTACCCATCAAGCCATTTACAATCCAGTTGAGGCTCAGATTGAAATGTATCTCCACTGTCATAAAGATCATCAAGTATCCTTGAAGGATTTGGATTTAAGCGTCTCCTTTCAAGCCGGGGAAAGTATTCTAACTGAAATTTCTCGCAAATTTGATTTGGTCGCCCTGCAAAT
>JAYUEW010000321.1:0-7654 GCA_043739045.1 Synechococcales cyanobacterium | reverse complement strand
AAACCATACAACGTCTTTCCTTTATCAAACAACTCTGTTTCCGGTGAATTCAAATACTTCGGTTGTTCATCGCCTAGCGCCCGCCCACCAAAGGCAATCACCCGACCTTGAAGATCTAAAATCGGAATCATCAGCCGATCGCGAAACCGATCGTAATAGCCTGTTGCTTCCTTTCGAGGAACAATCAATCCTGCCTTTTCAACTAGTGTTACCGGATAGTTCTTTTGTTCAACTAGATAGCTATACAGCGTCGCCCAACCGCCCGGAGCATAGCCAACTTGAAAGATTTGTAGAACTTCGTCGTTAAATTGACGTTGACCTGTCACATATTCTAATGCAGGTTTTCCAGCAGGTTGACGAAGTGCATGTTCATAGAACTTTGCCGTTAGTGCAAGAATCTCATACAGTTGATCGCGGGTCGAAACTTGACGTTGATATTCTTGTTGATCGTCAGCATCTAGGGTTTTGATGGGGACTTGATACTTCTTGGCCAAATCTAAAACAACATCACCAAATTGTCGCTTACCGATTTCCATCAAAAACTTAATCGCATTTCCGCCCGCTCCGCAGCTAAAACAATAGTAAAACTGTTTACTAGGCGACACACTAAAACTTGGTTTGCGCTTGTCATCGTGAAATGGACATAAGCCGACAAAATCTTTGCCCTGTTTTCTCAGAACCACATGCTCCGAGACAACTTCGTAGATGTCTGCCTTTTCCTTAATGGCATCAATAGTATCGGGATGGAGACGGGTCATAGCCAATCGCAAACAAGGTCAAAATATCTTACTCGATCGGACTTCCACAAAGTTTAATCCAATGGAAGTTAAATCCGATCGGTTGAGGATTCATTATTAATAGCTGGGGATCCAACTCACTCCATATAGTGACTGCCCAAATAGTTGTGATATGGCATAATTTCTCAGTCTATTTAAGGTATGGAGTTAAGGTATTGGGATCTATCTCTACCCTAGTAATCTAAACATTCATATTCAAAAATCGATCGGAACTCGTTTCAATATAGCAACTTTCATAACTCTATTTTGTCAATATCTAACTTCCCTAACCATACTTAAGGAATAACTATGCCAGCAATTCTTTTTGGGTCAATCGGTACGATCGCAGACACTTCCGAGATGCAAAGACAAGCATTCAATAAAGCCTTCGCATTCCACAACCTAGATTGGCACTGGTCAAGGGAGGAATATGTCACTCTTTTAGAGAAAAGTGGTGGGACCCATCGTATCGAAGAATATGCAACCTCAATGGGGCAGTCTGTTGATGCATCGGCCATCCATCGTTCTAAGTCTAAGATTTTTCAAACGGCTCTTCATGCAGAACCATTAAAGGCTCGTCCGGGTGTTGTGGACGTGATGCAAAAGGCAAAACAGAACGGACTGAAGCTTGCACTAGTTACAGGAACGTCAGAACAAAATGTTTTGTCCATGCTCAAAGCACTCCGCAACGAGATTGATGTCAATGATTTTGGTCTAGTAGTCAATTCTTCTAAGATAGAGCATCTCAAGCCTGCTAAGGATGCCTATGAATTTGCTTTAAGAGAGTTGAATGAGATACCCTGTAATTGTGTTGCGATCGAAAATAATATTGATGGATTAACAGCAGCGAAAGCAGCAGGAATAGCTTGTGTTGTTTTCCCAGACCAGAATACCGCAGACCATACCTTTAACGGCGCTAGCTTTCAGGTCAATCATTTAGAATTTGAACAGTTGCAAAGGTTTCTCTAGATAAACTCGTAGGAACAAAGCATGAATGGTACTCTTCAAAACTTCTCGACCTTTGGGGTTGAAATAACCGGACTTCAAATTGGTGCTGCGGGAGATCATGATATTTCTAATCTCAAGCAACTACTTGCAGACAATGGCGTGGTCATTATTCGGAATCAATCTATACATCACTAAAGGCTGTTTCACTACCTGCGTTTGGGGGTGAAACTTTATTTTCTGGCCAGTATCGGGCCTTTGAAACTTTGCCTACTCACGTCTACTCTATCGACATCATTGGCAAAACGGCGATATTGTGATCTGGGACAATCGCTGTACAATGCACCGCGCTGATCATTCGGAATTAATCGGCGATCGGGTGCTTCATCGTGGCCTTGTCGCTGGTGAGGCATACATGAATACATGAAAATTTCAAGTATTTCAAATCACAATCAACTTTTTTAATGATCTCAAATCAACTCTCCAACGGAGTTCAGGACCCATGTCTTAGCTACAAAAAATTAAAAATAGATCTAAAAATAGATTATTTAATTCTGCGTAAAAGAACTGAAAATTATCATGAGAGATGTGTTAAGTTATGTAAGGTTTAAGTAACTGAGAAAGATTCATGGGTAACATTCAAGCGACTTTCACAGCGACAGAGAAAGCTTTTCACGTAGAAGGGTATGAGAAAATAGATTTCAGTTTGCTCTATGTAGAAGGGGCTTTTGCGATCGAGAACCCTGAGATTGCCGACAGCTACCGACAATTTGGTCGCTGCCTAATGGTAGTAGATGCGACGGTTTATGGTTTACGCAGTGAACAGATTCAGAACTACTTCAAACACCACCAAATAGAGCTAAAAGTTTTTCAAGTTACTATCAAAGAAACGGATAAAACACTACGAACTTTTGAAAAAGTTGTTGATGCGTTTGCTGATTTTGGCCTAGTACGCAAAGAGCCAGTATTAGTCGTAGGCGGTGGTTTGACCACTGATGTAGCAGGTTTTGCATGTGCCACTTACCGTCGTCGTACAAACTATATCCGAGTACCGACTACGCTGATTGGGTTGATTGATGCAAGTGTAGCCATCAAAGTAGCTGTGAATCATGGCAAACTGAAAAACCGTCTGGGCGCTTACCATGCGTCCCAGAAAGTGATTCTAGACTTCTCCTTCTTAAAAACGTTACCTGTTGACCAGGTGCGGAATGGGATGGCAGAATTGGTCAAGATTGCAGTAGTTGCTAATGGCGAAATTTTTAATCTGTTAGAAGAACATGGTGAGCAATTACTCAAGACCCGATTTGGCTACTTGAATGGCACGCCCGAGTTGCGGCAAATCGCCCATCAGGTGACTTATGCGGCGATCAATACCATGCTCAGCCTAGAGGTTCCTAATCTACATGAGTTAGACCTGGATCGTGTCATTGCCTACGGTCATACTTGGAGTCCGACGCTGGAGCTAACTCCTGACCTACCGATGTTCCATGGTCACAGTGTTGCCATTGATATGGCCTTCTCGGCAACGATCGCTCAGCAACGGGGCTATATCTCTGTTATCGATCGCGATCGGATTTTAGGGTTGATGAGTCGAATTGGTTTAGCGATCGATAGCTCCTATTTGACTTCTGAACTCCTGTGGAAGGCCACAGAATCGATCAGCAGAACACGCGATGGATTGGTCCGTGCAGCCGTCCCAATGCCGATTGGTAGCTGTCATTTTATGAATGACCTTACTCGCTTGAATTTGACGCAATATCTTGAAGCTCACAAAGAAATTTGTAGTCATTACCCACGAGGAGGCGATGGAGAGGACATGTATCTCACTCTTAACACGCCAATCAATACCCAGGTCCCATTCGGAGTGCAGGCATGATGGTCAGGCCCGTTACGCCCGTCGGGATTCTGGCGGCTAAGTTGGAGTCTTTGAGTCATCAAATAGGCGCTTTGGAGACTGTTGATACTGAACTTAAATCTGAGCTAAATCAAGCCTTGGAATTAGCAACAGGGTTAGACTCTTACATCAGTAGTTGCACAACACCAGAATCGCCAGCCTTAGCCGCTCTTGTTCAACGCACCCAAACTGAAGATTGGGGTCAACGATCGGCAAACAACGAGACGTTACAGCCCTTAGAGCAAGAAATGGTCTCTGGACATGTCGAGGGGCAAATGCTGAAGTTTTTTGTGCATTTAACCCAAGCCCAACGTGTGCTAGAGATCGGCATGTTTACGGGATACTCGGCACTGGCTATGGCCGAGGCGTTGCCTCCTGACGGGGTGCTTGTTGCTTGTGAAGTTGATCCATTCGCGGCGGCGTTTGCTCAATCCTGTTTTGAGAATTCTCCTGATGGTCACAAGATTTTGGTTAAGGTCAATCCAGCGCTGGTGACACTTAAACAATTAGCGGATGCAGGTGAGACATTCAATTTAGTGTTCATCGATGCCGATAAGCCTGGATACATCGACTATCTAAATATTCTGTTAGATAGTTCTTTGCTAGCGGAGAACGGCTTGATTTGTGTAGATAATACTTTGATGCAGGGCCAACCCTACCTGAAAGGTGAATCAACAGCAAATGGAGCGGCGATCGCGGCATTCAATCAGGCAGTCGTGAATGATTCGCGAATAGAGCAAGTGTTACTCCCGTTGAGAGATGGGTTAACGTTAATTCGGCGGATATAAGCTGTTGATAGCAAAAGGCTCGATCCTCCTAAATCCCCCTTTTTAAGGGGGATTATGAAATAAGATTTGTTCTTGTTACCCCAAAATTGGGGGCTAGAGAGCGGTTTGGTAGAGGCTTTACCCAGATATACAATCACTCGTGTGTACACAGCAGGTTTTAAGGGGGTTAGGAAGGTCGAGGTTCAAGCTTGACGATCTTCAGTTTCCAAACACTCTATATCAATTTAAATGATTTCTATTTGATGGCGTTTTCATGCTTTTTAATGACACCAATCCTAATCCCGTACAGAGTTCTATAAAAACCGTAGCAACATTAAGTATTCTTCTCTTGGTACTACCCATAAACCTTGCCCTAACCACGATCGCACTACTCAGACTAGGATTATTGAAACCGTTTCAGACTAGAAAAATTGCAGCCAATCCTAAAACAATATTAGTCAGCGGCGGCAAGATGACCAAAGCTTTACAGTTAGCGCGATCGTTTCATCGGGCAGGTCATCGAGTCATCTTAGTGGAATCCCGCAAATATTCGCTAACGGGGCATCGTTTTTCCAGAGATGTCGATCGGTTTTATGCAATTCCTAAACCAGATGCGAAAGATTATAATGATGCACTTCTAGAGATTGTACAAAAAGAAAACGTTGATGTTTATGTCCCGGTTTGCAGTCCCGTGTCTAGCTATTATGATGCATTAGCAAAAAAGGTACTTTCACCTTACTGTGAAGTCATGCATGTCGATGTGGACCAAGTTCAGCAACTGGATAACAAATCTGAATTTTCAGCGATCGCAACCTCATTGAATCTTTCTGTTCCAGATTCCTATTGCATAACCGATCCACAGCAAGTATTAGATTTTGATTTTTCTAAGCGACCCCAGAAATACATTATCAAAAGTATTCCCTATGACTCGGTACGACGGCTAGACCTGACGCAGCTTCCTTGTGATAGTCCTTCAGAGACTAAGGAATTTGTTCATAACCTGCCTATTTCGGAGAACAATCCTTGGATTATGCAAGCCTTCATTCCGGGTCAAGAATATTGTACTCACAGCACAGTGCGAGATGGAGAACTAAGAATGCACTGCTGTTGTAAGTCATCGGCATTTCAAATCAATTATGAAAACGTAGATCATCCAAAAATTGAAGCATGGGTGAAAAAGTTTGTCGGTGATTTGAAGTTGACTGGACAACTCTCCTTTGATTTTATAGAAGCTGCCGATGGCTCTATTTATGCGATCGAATGTAATCCCCGCACTCATTCGGCCATTACGATGTTTTACAACCATCCAGATGTTGCAAATGCTTATTTGGATCAAGGGAACTCAGATGCAGCCATTCAACCACTATCATCCAGCCGTCCTACTTATTGGACTTACCATGAAATCTGGAGATTGTTGACGAGTTTAGGTTCGCCTAGTCAGGCTTGGCAACGATTACAAATTATCATCAGCGGTAAGGATGCGATTTTCGATTGGGCTGATCCGCTGCCCTTTTTGATGGTTCACCATGTGCAAATTCCTTGGCTGTTGCTTCAAAACCTGTGGCAGATGAAAGGATGGATTCGGATAGATTTTAATATCGGCAAACTCGTCGAATTAGCGGGAGATTGATCATGGCACTTCGGGTTTTGCATTTAGTGGGTTCGGCGGTTAGTGAGTTTTACTGTGATTTGTCGCGGTTGTATGCAGAGGATTGTTTGGAGTCTAATGCTAATGCAGCCTTGTATGAGTTTCACATTGCCTATGTCACGCCCGATCGTCAATGGCGATTTCCTCAATCATTGAAGCTAGATTCGATTGAGGCGGCTCGTTCCATGCCCCTAGTGGAAGCGATTCAGATACTAATGGCACTCAGAATTGATGTGATGGTGCCTCAAATGTTTTGTGTTCCAGGCATGACCTCTTACAGAGCTTTGTTTGATTTGCTGAATATTCCATACGTAGGCAACAAACCCGATGTCATGGCATTAACTGCACACAAGGCAAGAGCAAAGGCTGTGGTTGCGGCATCAGGTATCAAAGTGCCGTTAGGAGAACTCCTTCGTCTCGGAGATTCTCCAACGCTTATGCCTCCCACGGTCGTTAAACCCGTGAGTGAGGATAATTCCTTGGGTGTGAATTTGGTCAATAATTTCTCTGATTATGAGAATGCTTTGAGAACTGCGTTTACTCATGCTGATGAAGTACTAGTAGAAACATTTATTCCACTCGGTCGGGAAGTGCGATGTGGTGTGATTGCAGATGAGGGGAAATTGATTTGTTTACCTTTAGAAGAGTATGCGATGGACAGCGAAAAGCAGCCGATTCGGCGACATGGAGACAAGTTAAAACGGGATGAAACGGGCGGCTTGGAAATGGTGGCTAAGGGGAATACTAAGTCTTGGATTGTGGACCCCAGTGATCCAATTACGGCCATAGTTTGGGCGGCGGCTCGAACTGCTCATGTGGCTCTGGGGTGTCGTCACTACAGTCTTTTTGATTTCCGCATTGATTCTAGTAATCAGCCTTGGTTTCTAGAGGCAGGGCTGTATTGTTCTTTTGCTCAAACCAGCGTTATATCTACTATGGCGAAAGAGGCAGGAATACCCCTAAGCAAGATTTTTCATCGCATGTTGAACGATGCCTTAGGAGATGTCAATAAATAACTTAGGATTTGATCTTCTTCTGATATTGTTGCAATCGTCTCTAGAATATTAGAAAAGCGATCGGTTAATATACCTATTTCAGCGGCTGCGGCGATTCAGCTTACACTATAAAGTAGTAGACATTAAAGAAAATAGTGAGTATTAGTTATATTGAATGAGTGATTGATATACAGAGTACATTTCTCGGATTTATTCTCTTTCTTATTCCTCTCTATTCAATTTCTTCTCCAAACTAGGCTAATTTCAGGCATCTAATCCCCTTTTCTTGACGACTAGACGCACGGAGATTATGCAGCCCACAGGCTATCTCCATTATTTCATCCGCATTATGATCTAAATGATTCCAAAATTTATGAACTACTGTCTTGCACCGTTTAATTCACCCAAGTCTGATGAGCTAGCTTTCCCCGATCGTCAAAATAGCAATTTCTTTCAAATAGTCACGTCCTTCCGTATCCAATACCAGAAATGATTCCATCAAAAAATCCTGCTTTCTATCAGTTTTCCTATATATGACTCGGGTCGAAGGCGAGAATACAAGACTCCGGCACTATCTGGCCCGCTTACATCGAAAGACGTTGTGCTATTCCAAATCAGAGGAAATGCTG
>JAYUEW010000320.1:0-5693 GCA_043739045.1 Synechococcales cyanobacterium | reverse complement strand
TGGTGGTGGTCTTGCCGACTCCACCCTTTCCCGAAGTGATAACGATTACGCGCCCCATGAGCCAGCCGGATTGGTTATAAATGCTTATAGAATATACGTTAAAACGAGATCCGTTAGGTGATTCATGTCAGCACAAGTTACGCAGACGGACCTCTTTCGTTATACCCCGCCCGATTTAGCCCGTACCGCCAAGCGAATTTTGCTCAAACCAAACCTCGGCTATCCCGTCGCAGCACCCGTTACGGTTAGTCTAGGCGTTCTTAACAGCGTTCTTAAGTCACTACGTGCAAACAATCCTACGGCTGAGATCTTGATTGTGGAGGGGGTTTGTTCGCCCGTCAGCTTGAGTCAAATTGTGGCTAAACATGGGGTGTATTCTGTTTTGGATGGTGGAATGCAGATTTTGGATGCGGATAAATTAGAGATCATCGAATATGAAAACCGATCGCCCGAGCCTGCGAGATTTAAAACCATGTGGGCACCAAAGCTATTGCAAGAGGTTGACTGTCGCATTTCCCTGGGAACCTTCAAGCGCACAATTCTCAAGGATGAAGTGTTGATTTCGGCCTCGCTGAAGAATCTCTACGGATTGTTTCCCCGATCGCATTACAAAGCTCGTAGCGCCAACTCACGGGGTCAACTTCATCGGCCATCGGTCCCATTAGTTTTGCAAGATGTATATTTTACGATCGGCCATTTGTTTGATGGCGCAGTGATTGATGCCGACGAGCGGTTGATTAGTCGGGATTGGAAACCGGATAAAGGCGATAAGGTCAAGAGTGATCGGATTTTCTGGGGAAATGATTTGCTGGAGGTCGATTCATTGGCTTGTGAAACCTTAGGAGAAGAGATTCCAAGTTATTTGAAGGCGATCGAAAAACTCCGATCGAGGGAATGAATGATTAACGCGATCGGTCGCAATCATCGCCAATTTCAATTGAATCATTCATTTGATTCTTAACAATTCGAGTATTCACCGCTAATCGATAAAAGTGATTAAACCTGGATCGTTCAACAGTCTCTGGTAGTGATTGCGATCGCATTTTTAAAAACGTTTTTTGAAATTCAGCAGTACCATCGCCTGAGCTACTATTACGTGTGGGGACAATGCAACGCTGGCAAGGATTAACGGGTTGAAATACAGTAGATCCTATTGTAAATTCAGGCAATTGATCCGCCGTCCCAAATAATTGATCCTCCCAGAATGCAGTTGGCACATCGAGTTCCAGATTGGTGCGAAATCTGTTTCGGGCTTCAACCAATGTCATCCCATTATACCAACTCGCAACCGCTTGCAAGGTTTGTGTTGAAATCACAGTCGGTCCGGGTGAAGCGGGATCGTCGGGAAATCCTAATTCTAAATTCTGCTTCAAATGCACCGAAAACCCAAAGTATTCACTCAACCAAATCTCAATGGATTCACGATCGCTATCTAAATTAAAAGTAGTTGGCTCTAAAGTTGATGTAGAAAGTATGACCGTTCGGTGTTCCAGATTATACTCCGATCGAATACATTGAATTTTTGCGGTCCGTTTTGCATTCACAACCCGATCGTCACTATCAAAGATTGCAAACTCCCTATCGCCCTTTAATGCACCGCTAGCAAGAATTTCAGCGGAGTGAAGATTCAGCGCATCAAGTGATTTAATGGGGAAGATTGCAATACGAGAGAGCTTAGAAATTGAATTAAGCATTGAATTAACGATTAAATTAGATTACGCTTTCACTCCATGGACTCGAATCAAGTTACCGCCCCTCCAAACAAAATTCGGGTAAACCAAACAATGCCAAGAACTACCAATGCACCTCCATCCCGTTTACCCAATCGAAGCTGATGCCATTCAACTCGGTGTTCATTGGGACTCGTGAATCCCCGCACTGTCATGGCACTAGAAATTTGTTCAGCCCGCAAAAGTAGATTGTCCACGAGTCGCTCGGCCACCGTTAACCAAATGCGAATACTTCCCTTCAGACCCAACTTTTTCCAATCGATCGCCCTTGTCCGCACCGATCGCACCAAATTCTGAAACTCCTCCAATACCAACGGAATAAACCGTAACGCTAAGGTTAATGTCAAGGTAATTTCGGTCACTGGAATATTAAACCGTCGCAGCGGAGACAGCAAAGCTTCCAATCCTGTGGTGATTTCTTCAGATGATGTGGTCAACAGGAAAATAGTTGTACTGTAGATCAATGTGAACAACAAAGTACTAAATCGCAATGCCAACGACAACGATCGTTCAGTTACGGTAATGGGGCCGCGCTGAAACAATACATAGCGATAATTGGTCGGCTGCGGCAAATTGGGCGAAGTGCGCAATCCCATTGGGTCAGCGGGTTTTTCAGGGTTGAAACTTTCATACCAAGGGCGACTGGCCACTGCTGCGGGCAATACTCCCGATTGCTGTGAAAATTTGAATTCATCAGCAGGCAATCGCAATTGATGTTCAGCATTCAAACCATCAGGTGCGATCGAAATCAAACTACAAACATAGAGTGATAATCCCAAGAGCCAGCCCATTTGTTGTCGCCATACCCGAAATGGAATTCCCGATACTATTGTCAACACAATCAACGAAGCCGCAATCCCTAGCCTCCATTCCACTGTGGCTAATAATGGCACTACCAAAAAGCTCGTGAGCCATGCCAGCTTAACCCGCGAATCTAGTCGGTGCAGCCACGTTATGGGCGTTTCTAAATACAAACCCAACGGCAACGATCGCATCAAATCCATAACAAATTCCCCATACCAAACCCTAATTAAAAATCCTAGTAAATTGCCGTCATTAGTTTTTTACGATATGCATTAGTCAATGGGTTTTCATTTCCTAACAAATCAAATAAGGCCAACATCGATCGCCGCGCCGCATCATTGCGATAGAGCCGATCGCGTTCAACGATGGCTAAAAATCCTGACAGCGCCTCTTCATAGCGTTGTTCTAATGAAGCTTGAGCAGCATCTTTATATTGCTGATCCAATTCACTCATCACTTCAGACTCGATCGCCCGTTTAAACTCAATTAATGCCTGAAGTCCCCGTGCCCGTGCCGCTAATTCCTTCTCATGTTGTGGAATTCGACCCGCCAAGGTCTCCGCCATTTCTAGATTGCCAGATTCCAAATAAAAATTTCCGGCTTCTAAGATCAAGTTGGGATCATTGGGATGTTCAGTCAATAAGGCTTGAATTTGAATTTCAGCCGCCACAATATCCCCCGATTCGGCCAAAGCATAGAGCCGATCGAGACTCGCATTCAATCCCGATTTTAATTTAAGGCGCTGTAGCAATTCCCGCAATTTCGGCTCTGGCAACATACCCACAAATCCAGGCTGCACTACCCCGTCCACGACAATGCGAACATCCGGCACACCGGAAACTCCGTATTCCTGAGCAAGGCTGGGATTTTCATCAATATCGACTTTTGCCAATATCAGATCATATTCTGGTACCAGTTTTTCCAGCAACGGTTTCAACATTTGGCACGGCCCACACCAGGTTGCAAAAAAGTCCACCACCACCGGGGTTTGATGAGATTTTTCTAAGACCTCGGTTAGAAAAGTTGATTGACTGACATCTGAAGTACTCATAAAAATCACCGGAATAACGTGTAGAAAGATTGGGCAGAGGATGTTTGAAAAGTCGTTTCGTTTGTTCAAAAGACCCGATCCCCCTACCCCCCTTACAAAGGGGGAACCAGAATTCAACTCTTAGTCCCCCTTTGTAAGGGGGATTTAGGGGGATCGGACCTCAACCATCACAACGATCGACTTTTAAAACACCCTCTAAGAAATACAAACGATCGTGGTTTCTCTTCATTTTCTCTTGTCTAGCACCCAATGGAACGCTAAAGTTTTAAGATCTATTGTTTTTGACTAATGGGCGACCATCTTTCCGCTCTAGGCCAATCCTTAATCCCCCACAAATCATGCCTTCCGATGACCCAATCCTTAAGCCAGCAGCCAAATCAGAGGCTTTATCGGCAGAAATGCTTAAGCCTGAACCTGATCAGAGCTTAAGCGATAACCCGACGATCGATGCTTTAGATCTTGATCCCATGGCATCCGTGGCGGTCTCAGGCACTGAAACTATTCAAGTAGACAAAAAAATAGACAAAACCAACAACGACAGCGAAGTCTCGGGCACTAATCACCCGAAAGAAACAGCTCCCATTGATCCCAATCTCCAAGTTCGGATTAAAACCGAAAAAGGCAACCTATATATTTATCTGCCGAGTGAAATAAAAAAAGAAGGATCCATCATTAGCTATGCGTGGAGCGAAATCATTCAACAGATTCAGCAACGACTCAGCGGCGACTCCCGACCGTGGGATCCCAACACTCCCGTCCGAATCCTCGCCAACGATCGGCTCCTCGACACCACCCAAATCCAAGAACTCGCCGATATCCTACTCCAAGCCAATCTCCGCCTGAAACGTTTCTACACCAAACGCCGCCAAACCGCTGTTGCCGTGGTCACCTGTGGATTTTCCGTCGAGCAACAAACGGCCCAGCAAGCCCTGATGGCGGAAACCACCACCAACCCCCTCGTCGCTGACCCAATGTATGTTCAAATGACGCTGCGATCGGGTACGGAAATTCGCCATGATGGATCCGTTATTGTCATGGGCGATATGAATCCGGGAAGTGTGGTGATTGCCGATGGCGATATTTTGGTGTGGGGCAAGCTACGGGGCACAGTCCATGCCGGGGCCGGAGGAAATGCGGGTTCGATCGTTATGGCCATCCAAATGCAGCCCTCCCAAATTCGGATTGCAGACTTCGTGGCCCGTGGTCCCTCCAATGTCCCCACCCAATTTTTTCCTGAAGTAGCTTATGTCACGCCGCAGGGAAAAATAAGTATCACCCAAGCCCAAAATTTCACCCGTTCATAATTCATTCGCTTGCAATTGACCTGTTTGTAGTTCATCCCTATTTATTTGTAGTTCATCCCTATTTAAAACTCGCCTATGCCTTCGACCCGTTCAGTCAATGCCTCATCCCGTCTTGGATGGAACCTCGAATCTCGCGATCGTGACTTCATTGAGTCCCTGATGCCGATTTGGGACTGGCTATATCAGTATTATTTTCGCGTCCAGACTTCGGGCTGGGAAACGGTTCCAGACGGTCAAGTCTTGGTCGTGGGATCGCACAATGGTGGACTGGCAGCCCCGGATATGCACATGATGATGTATGACTGGTTTCGCCGCTTTGGCATCGATCGCCCGGTCTACGGGTTAATGCACGCCCAACTCAGCAAAAGTTTCCCCCCCGGTACCGAGTTGGCCGTTAAAGCGGGGGCAATCATCGCCCACCCCACCATGGCCCGCGCTGCCCTTGACTCTGGAGCGAGTGTATTGGTGTATCCAGGCGGCGTGAAGGATTTGTTTCGGCCCCACAATCAACGCGATCGGATTTGCTTCAATAACAATAGCGGCTTTATCAAACTGGCCTTGCAATATGAAGTTCCGATCGTCCCCGCGATTTCTTGGGGTGCCCACGACACCTTAATCATATTGGGAGATTTGTATCCACTCGTTAAACAACTTCGTGATTATTTAAGATCGCCTTGGCCCGGTGCCATCGATCCGATCGTCTTTCCCTTGTATCTCGGTTTACCTTGGGGAATCGGCCTCGGCCCGCTCCCTAATGTGCCTTTGCCTATCCAAGTTCATACCCGAGTTCTTCCCCCAATTACA
>JAYUEW010000319.1:0-3776 GCA_043739045.1 Synechococcales cyanobacterium | reverse complement strand
ATTTGGATTAAGGTTAAATTTAATTGCAGGGATTTACAATTATGAGCTTAGTTTATCTTTAGAACAGACGATTTCATGATACTTTCGCAGGAGGTCTATACCCTCGGTAAAACGTTGAACCAAATCCACCAAACAATTCTGTCATTGCCAAATCCACTTCCCGATCGCCCCAATAGACTGCTGGGTCGAATATCACCACTTCTCCCGTAGCCAATGCTCCTACATTTCCGCCCCAAAGATCTCCATGGACTAAGGATGGTTTTGGTGAATGGTCTTTGAGTATTGTTGGAATTGCATTAAGTAGTTGATTGGCATAGCTTAATTTTGCACCTTTTTGAATTGCGAGATTAAGTTGATGTTTAATACGTATATCGCGCCAAAATTCGATCCAATTTGCAGTCCAGGGATTGGGTTGAGCGGTTGTCCCGATCGTATTCTCTCGTCCTAAACCAAATGCTGTTGACCCTGAAACCAAATGAAGTTCAGCTAGCTTGATTCCCAGTTCATAGCGTGTTGTCTCAGTAAGTGCGACGATCGGCAAATACTCTAATACTAAATAAGAATAGTCCTCGGCTGTTCCTGTAGAAATTCCAGTGCAAATTCCTGTACAAATAGGTTTTGGCACCCGAATGGTGTGGGTATTGGCAATTTGGTTCAGCCCATCCAGCTCTGCTTCAAACATAGTTCGCCGATCGGATTGATTGATCTTGACAAAATAGGTGCGATCGTGGTCTGCAATTTTATACGCTTGATTAATGTCCCCCCCGTGGAGGACTTGACTTTTTCTAATCTCGAAGCTTTGTCCAATGGTGTTGGTAATATGGTGTGCGATCGACTGCGCAAGGGTTTTGGAGAGCATGGTGGCGATTGAATGGAGGTTATTTTAAATTATATAGACTAGGTGCTTTCCCGATTTGGGTTCTGTCTACTAAGCTAGTAGGGGAGCAGATGAATTAGGGATTAGAGACGATGATGCAATATGAAGTCGCTTGGGTGAATAGTCTTGCACAGGTCTCAGCGGAGGAGTGGGATGCCATGGCCACGAAGCTGGCGACCCCGTTTTTGACTTGGGCCTGGTTGCGGAATATGGAAACGTCGGGCAGCACGACAGCAAATACAGGTTGGTTGCCGAATCATTTGATTGTGCGTAAGGACGGACAACTGGTGGCGGCAGCTCCTCTGTATGTGAAAGGGCATAGTTATGGTGAGTTTGTCTTCGACAATCAATGGGCTGAGCTTTCCCAGCGGTTGGGCCGGGAGTATTATCCGAAGCTATTAGGAATGTCGCCCTTTACTCCAGCAGAAGGCTATCGTTTTTTGATTCATGAATCTGAAGATGAGACGATGCTGACGAAAATGATTATTAATGTCATCGATCAATTTTGTGTTCGTAATCAGCTTTCAGGCTGCAATTTTTTGTATGTTGATCCGGCTTGGCGATCGCAACTAGAGTCACTTGGTTTCAGCATTTGGCAACACCATGGCTATATTTGGGGGAATAATAATTACAAAAATTTTGATGATTATCTCAAGTCATTTAATTCAAATCAAAGACGTAATATAAAGCGAGAACGTAAGTCTATTGTTGAATCTGGAATACATTTTAAAGTTTGGACTGGGGATGAAATTCCATCCCATTTATTTAAGCGAATGTATGAATTTTACGCGGATACCTGTGATAAATTTGGTTGGTGGGGTAGTAAATATTTAACTCAAGCATTCTTTGAGCATTTAGAATCAATTTGGCGACATCGGGTTGTTTTCTTTGCGGCCTATACTAAGTCTGATGATCACAATCCTGTGGGCATGTCCTTTTGTTTGAGAGATGGCGATCGGTTATATGGTCGGTATTGGGGTTCGACCGTAGAGGTTGATTCGTTACATTTTGAAGCCTGTTACTATCAGCCGATCGAGTGGGCCATTCAAAACGGTATTCGTCAATTTGATCCGGGTGCAGGCGGGAGACACAAGAAGCGGCGCGGTTTTCCGGCAGTGGTGAACTATTCCTTGCATCGTTTTTATGATCCGCAACTGTCCCATATTTTACGAAACAATATCGATCGGATTAATGCCATGGAACAACAGGAAATTGAGGCGGTGAATGAAGACTTACCCTTTAAGGTCGTGCCGATCGCTTTAGATGAAAATGTATAGCGACTGAATAACAAACTGAATAACAAATTTTATTTTTGAGGTATTTCCATGACTAGTCTTCAAGATGTAATGACTCCTATTTCCTTTGAATCAGCGCAGGCGATCGACATTAAACTTTCTAACAGGTTCATTGAACTTGATGAAAAGGGCTATTTTTTGATTTATCTCGATCGGGATCAAGGGTTGATTTGTGCAGATTTGTATAGTAATACCATTGATGATCAAGGCATTGCTTGTGACCCAGAAACAGGTGAGCCATTGCCTTGTGGGGGAAAGGTTATACGGCGATCGGTACTTCAATTTCAAGGACGAACTGCAAAAGCTCTTTGCGTTGAGATTTTCGAGAAACCAGAGAACGATGTGATTTCGCGATTAGAACATGCAGCGTATTTGGGGCGAGAGTTCATTCGGGCAGAAAATGCCTTGTATTCAGGAGATGAATACATACAGGATTAAACCCACAATCTAAACCTATCAGAACTGATTTGGAACGAAGACTCGGGCCAACTCACAAACTCCTAGACAAAATGAAACAAAATCTCTCAAATTCGTCTATCCTTGCAACGGGAAAACATTAACGCTAAATCAGGCTAGGTCAGAGATTAAGCAACGATCTGAACTGATACGCCATTGATGCGCGACCCCGCCAAAGCATCCACAGAACTTACTCCTTAGCTTCAAACCCAATGCTCCCAAAAATCACCCTTGTTACCCTAACCGCCCTAGCTTTATTTGCTCCTCAAAATGCCCTCGCCGCCAGCCTAGAACTCCGGGTCGCGATCGAAGAAAATGTGTCTCAAGTCCGCATCGGTAGCTCCGTCAACGCCACCATCACCGACGCAAGCACCAACCAAACCCTCGGGGAAATCCAAGGCATGAACGGCTTCACCGCCACCACAGGCGGACGCGGCATCGCCCTAGACAAATTCAGCGCCCCTAAAATTGCCATCAACCCCAAAGACCCCAACGGAGTCGTCTGGATCGGCGATCGGTGGTACCGAGGGCGCACCATCATCACCCCCAGCAGCGGTGGACTCACGGCCATCAACTACGTAGACCTAGAAAGTTACCTCTACAGCGTCCTCGGCGGCGAAATGAACGGTAACTGGCCCCAAGAAGCCCTCAAAGCCCAAGCGGTAGCGGCCCGGTCCTACGCCCTCTTCCGCCGCACTCGAGACGGCAACAGCAGCTTCGATCTCTGTGACACCGCCCGCTGCCAAGTCTATCGAGGAGTCCAAGACGAATCCACCGGGACCCAAACCGCCGTCAACGCCACCGCAGGCCAAGTCCTCACCTACAACGGCACCATCATCGAAGCCCTCTTTCACTCCTCCTCTGGCGGCCACACCGAAAACGTCGAAGATGTCTGGGGCACCCGCGTCCCCTACCTCCGCGCCGTCCAAGACTACGACCAAAATGCCCCGGTCTATAGCTGGAACAAAATCATCAGCCGCAACGAACTTGGCAATATCGTCGGTCTCGGACCCATCACAGCCGTTAATCCCGTTGGCCACCCAACCGCAGGAGGCAGCTATCGTCAACTCGAATTCATCAGCGGCAGCACAAAAAAACGTGTCACCACCGAAACCCTTCGTGACAACTTAAATCTCCGCAGCGCCAAA
>JAYUEW010000318.1:0-3991 GCA_043739045.1 Synechococcales cyanobacterium | reverse complement strand
TTGCGAAACGCGCACGGGTCGCTAGCTCAGCGGTAGAGCATTCGGCTTTTAACCGACTGGTCCTGAGTTCGAATCTCAGGCGACCCATAAAATACGTTACGTAAAGGCCAAGCTTTCTAATCGATCGCTTGGTTTTTATATATTCTGGCATCCATTAAAAATTGAATTCAAGATTTTTCGGTAAGATACATACAGTCGAGTCGGTGAATTACATGACTTATACGTCTTCAGTGCCTACGGATGTGTTCTATCCAGAGAGTGATGGAAAACCGATGGCGGACAATACTAAGCAATATCGTTGGATTGTGATGATTAAAGAGAATTTAGAAATTCTTTTGGCAAACAATCTTGACGCATTTATTGCGGGTGATTTGTTGTGGTATCCGATCGAAGGCGACAATGTCACTTGTGCGGCCCCGGATGTGATGGTGGTGCTGGGTCGGCCTAAGGGCGATCGGGGTTCTTATCAACAATGGAAAGAACGGAATATTTCTCCCAAAGTGGCATTTGAAATCATGTCACCGAGTAATACTCAACGAGAAATGCAAGATAAACGTACTTTTTATGAAACTCATGGGGTAGATGAGTTTTATATCTATGATCCTGATCGAAATCGGGTGTCAGGCTATATTCGGCAGGGCGGGACGTTATTGCCGATCGCGACTATGGAAGGTTGGATTAGTCCAAGTCTAGATATTCGGTTTAGTAAGACCAATGGTGAGTTGGAGATTTATTACCCCGATGGACGACGCTTTTTGACTACGATCGAATTCAATTCCCGAGCAGTTTCTGCTGAAGAGGAACGTGATCTCGTAACCCAAGAACGCGATCTCGTAACCCAAGAACGCGATCGGCTCCTTCAACAGCTACGAACAATGGGAATTAATCCAGATGATCTTTGAATGTTAACTATTACTATCAACGTAGGTTTGCCACATCTGCTGGTAAGCATCTTCCATTTGGCGTGTAAACTTTTTTCCATCCCAAAGGGGAGATGTCTTTTTCGATTCACGGAGTTTCCAACTGACTGCTTGGCGAAGTTTTGCATCGGTGCCGAGCTTGATTCCCCATTCAATATATTCTTCTGCACTCCAAGCGATGCCTTCAGTAATGCCTGCATTCATCATCATGGTGTAGCTGTTGCGGGCTGCAAACTGTTCTCCTACACGAGTGACGATCGGCACTTCCATCCATAAGGTTTCCATTGTTGTCGTCGCGCCATTGTAAGGATAGGTATCTAGCACAACATCAGCAATTCGTAAATTTGCTCGATGGACTGCTTCTGATGGATCACTCCCTAAAAAGCGGAGCCGATCGCGACTCACGCCGACCTCATCGGCAATTTCATAGAAGAAGTTCTGAATTGCTTGATCATCAGCAAAACCCTTAATCAAAAGGTAAGCATCAGGCACTCCTGAAATAATTTTCATTTGTAAAATCGCTGTATCCCGATGTCGTTTATACCCTCGTTGAGCCGTCAGAAAAGTGACAGCATTCTCAGGTAGTTTGAGGTCCGATCGTTTTAAAGTCGGAACAGCAACTTCAAATCCATCCACTGCTAAATAGGTTTCAGGTAAACGCCAAATTTTTTCAGTGTAATAGTCTTGAGCATGATCGGGAAGAACATAGGGATCAGCAATAAAGTAATCGATCGCATCCATTCCGATCGCATCCCAACCTAGCCATGTAGCTTGAATTGGGGCAGGTTTCATAGCTAAAATCTCACATGTTAGATCTAGAGTAATACTATCTAGATCAATGAGAATATTAATGCCATCTTCATTGATTTTTCGAGCAAATGCTTGGGTATCTTGGCCAAATTCTGTTTCTAAACAGCAATTATGATCAAATTGATTGACATACCATTGCTGCAATCCATCATAGGGACGATCGTTAATGAAATAACCATAGAGTTCAAATTTACTACGATCGTGATATTGAATCAGCCATCGAGCCAACCATCCAACTGAGTGTTGAAAGGTGCAATGCGATAAATAGCCGATTCTCAATTTCGCCGATGGTGATCCAAGAGTAGTTTTTGCTTGAGATAAGGCACGATGATGGAGACCAAAATATTTTGAATAGTTCCTTACAGAAGACTGGCAAAACTTACTAATTTGATTAATGATTTTGCGGCCTTGAAAATCATCTTTTAAGTAAGGAAGATAGTAAGAGGATGTGAAAAGTCGTAAGGTTTGAACAGGGCTAAGATTATTTTCCGAAAGTTGATTTCCTATCTGAACGAGCATATCGATGTGTTGCTGCGATAATTCGATTACTTCCTGCCAGTAACCACCAGCACTCATTACTCCTCTCAAAATTAGATGGCTAGAAAATATTTTTTCCGCAAAGTTCTCAGAAAGTTCAAAGCGCTGTTTAGCAATTTGGATGCCACGATCGTAATCGCCATAATTCTGATAAAAGCTAGAAAGATGACCCAAAACTTCCACATTGATTGGATCAATTAATAGATATATCTCAAGTAGTTTGGCGGCTATTTGGGGTTCTCGAAGACTATGACCAATTTTCATTGCCTTCGGTAGAATAATCGTTAAGAAAGATAAAGAATCGGGAAAGTAGGGCACCGCAGCTTCAACAAGCGCGATCAAGTCAGGATGAAGAGGGATATGAAGGAGAAGTTGATTGATTGTGGATGGAATAACTTCTAGACAAGAATGAGTCTTTCGGTATAAATTTAAGTTTTGAATAACCTGGGTTATTATTGTATCAATTTCATCAATTATATTTTGGGATGCAACCAACTCCAACGCTAATAGAGAATTCTCTAAATTTTCTGGAAGGATTTCATAGGCATGGCGAACCAGGAGATTAAAGGTCTCAATTTCATTGGATTCTCGATAATGGTTCGAGCGCTCAACAACACATTGAAATAATTCTGTCCGCCAGCTTTCCAGCTCGACATCCTCAACATTACTTAAGACAGACATCCAAACAAACTGTGCCTCATCTTCCATTTTATTTATTAAATAAACAAGACCCAAATTCCAATAGAGTGAACGATCGGATGGATCATCAGCAATTCTTGACTCATAAAAAGAAATTTCTTGTTGAAAGTCTTGAGACAATGGAAGAGGCATCTAAATTAATAAAATAAAGATCGTATATCAAATAATATCAATAAAAAAGCGAGCAGGAAACTCCTACTCGCCCATATCTTACAGATACTGTAAATTAATTCAGTACACGAGTAAGACTATTTAACTAAGGTATAGTTTGCAGTAGGACAGGTTGAGACAGCAGTAATGGGATCTTGACCAGTGGGTCCACCATTCACAGGAGCTTTTGCACCTTCACAGAGAACTGACAATGTGGTTGCTTCACCTGTTCCTGCTACGGTACCAATCGCAACGCCACCGACATAGCCCTTGAGAGGGGATGCTGCATTAATCGCACCAGTAGTAGTAACAGGGCCTGCTTGATTACTGACAAGCGTGATACCAGGACCACCACCAGCGATAGCGTATTTGTAGTTTGCAGTTAGAGTTGCAACTCCTAGTCCTAGGTCTCCAAAGGCAGCCTGGGGCGCAAAAGTATTTGACTTTTCCATGTAGTAAGCTTGCTGCGCACGGTTCATGGAACCAACATAAGTTTTCGCTTCAGATTGCTTAGCCTTGTTCGCTTGGTTCAAGAAAGAAGGAAGGGCGATCGCGGCCAAAATACCAATAATGATGATGACGACGAGAAGTTCGATCAGGGTGAAACCACCGTCGCGCTTTTTGGAGATGAGGTGTTGAAGAAATTTAGCTTTGAGTTCAGATTTCATTAGAATTCTCCTTTAGGTGCGGGAATGAATGGTGTTCCAATCTCGATAAATATAACTTACCCACTTATTGCAGATTATCTATCAACCTCTAAAAATATTTTTTGAGTCTTGACACTCCTCAGCCTGAAGGCGTGAGGATTCTTAGATCAGCGACCGGACTTAAATTAAGAGCCTTGCGACACCTAACCCAGAGGCCCAATCTCCCTA
>JAYUEW010000317.1:0-23790 GCA_043739045.1 Synechococcales cyanobacterium | reverse complement strand
GATGATTTAGTCGAGGCTTGTGATCCCTTAGAAATGACCATCAAAGGCGACTTTCAACCCCGAGGGAATGTTCATATGGTGGTTGAGGTGAAACACATTAAAGCCAAATAATTATTTATTCATCTCGCATTTTTGGAAACTCCGCTGGAGTAATGTTAACGGTGACTATACTCTTTCCCCGCATTAACTCCAACGGAATGGCTTGGCCAATTGTAGATGATTCTACAACAGCCAAAACTTCAGGGAGAGTTTCTACTGATTTCCCGTTTAATTTACGGAAGATATCCCCCGCTTGAACCCCGGCTCTAGAGGCGGGGGAATCTTTAGCAATCCCTAAAATAATCACACCACGCTCTTGAGTTACCTCTAGATTTTGGTCCGATTCGCGCTTAATCCGATCGCGCAATTCGGAGGTCAAATCGCCCATTTGAACGCCTAGAAATGGATGATTTGCTTTCCCTTGACTGAACAATTGCTTTGAAATTCGTTGCGCTGTATCGATCGGAATCGCAAACCCTAGCCCCTGACCATTCGCCCGAATTGCGGTATTAATGCCAATCACTTCACCCCGATCGTTCAAAAGTGGCCCACCGGAATTACCCGGATTAATCGCCGCATCGGTTTGAATGAATCGCACTCGTTTATCCGGAATGCCCACCTCAATACTGCTGCGTCCCAGCGCACTAATAATTCCCGCTGTCACCGTATGGTCTAGGCCCAATGGATTCCCAATGGCTATTGCCCATTGACCTGGCACGAGTTTAGTCGAGTCACCCATTACGATCGTCGGAAGTCCTTGGGCCTCAATTTTGACGGCCGCCACATCCGTCACCGGATCCATGCCCACAACGTTGCCCGTCAAACTCCGACCATCCTCCAACAACACCTGCACCGTATCGGCTCCAGCCACCACATGAGCATTGGTTAAAATCTGGCCGTCAGCACTAATAATAAAGCCAGATCCAGTTCCACGCTGTGCTGGTCCATTTTCGTCGGGTTGCGCATCCGGTCTCTGCTGTCCAAAAAAACGTTTTAACAATGAATTCGCATCGCCTTTTCCATCTCGCCGCCTGGATACCTCAATGCGCACCACTGCCGGACTCACGCGTTCAACAACGGCAGCGATGAAGTTGGGCGGTGGGGTTGTCGGCGAGTCGGACGTTTGCATAGCCGATCGGCTATGCGTTGGCAAAGATCCAGAATCCAATTTCCCGACGTAATGTGTACCAATTAATCCAGCACCGCTGCCAATAGCCAGGAGTGATGTGCCGAGGGCCAATTGTTTAAGCGTCAATCCCATGACTTATCCGAAACCGTGTAAATTCTCTCGATCGCTAGCTTACTGTACAGATCTAAGGTTGTGGCACTTTATTTATTCTCCGGGATTATGGCAATAATTTTTGTACAATGTCTTCAAGCTCCTGTCGCCACAGATCCCACAAAGCCAGATAAGCGTCCCTATCACCAGCCGAAAATAACTTTTGCAGTATGAGCGCTTTCCCCCAAAGAATTCTAGTGTGTTGCTCAATGTTATAACTTGGCCTTCATCGTGCAGCGCATCCTCGTTTCTGTGGGGGCATCCTCTACACAAAGAATCATTCATACTTTTCCTAAAGGAATGAACGGCTAGAACGTCAGAATTAGCGAATTTCTATCTCGTATCTTGTTTACTCAATCTTTCTCAATTCTATGACTCATTCCTTAGGCACAGGTTACAATCTCCTACTGGTCATCGTTTCTGTCGCGATCGCCGTGCTAGCGTCCTACACTGCTTTGGACCTGGCTGGACGAGTGAATGCAACCCAGAATCGTGCCCAAATAGGTTGGCTGATCAGTGGAGCGGCTGCCATGGGCACTGGCATCTGGTCGATGCACTTCATTGGCATGTTGGCATTTCGATTGCCTGTTCGCGTTCATTATGACTTTCTAACGGTTCTCCTTTCTGTTTTGCCCGCCATGACTGCCTCGGGACTGGCTCTATTTTTGGTCAGTCGCCCGACCTTGGGCTGGCTCCGGCTATTTGGGGGGAGTTTTTTCATGGGATTGGGGATTGCCTCAATGCACTATATCGGCATGGCTGCAATGCTTATGTCAGCAGGGATGCGTTATGATCCCCCGATCGTGGCGCTCTCGGTCCTAGTTGCGATCGCCGTCTCCTTTGTCGGACTACTTTTAGTGTTCCAGTTGCGGGAAGAAATAACACCGCATCAAACCTGGAAAAAGCTCCTAGCTGCCCTCATCATGGGCATAGCAATTCCAACGATGCACTATGTCGGTATGGCCGCTGTCTGTTTTATGCCCCTGCCCACCACAGTATTAGAGTCGGACTTACAGCCTCCCGAAAACATCATCCCCTTAGCGGCGGCTGTCGTCCTCGGCACCCTGATTATTTTAGGACTAGCCTTGTTGTCCGCCTTTTTTGATCGCCGACTGTCAGCCCAGGTTATCTATGCTCAAGCACTCCAGGAAAGTCAAAAATCTCTCAAAGCGATTCTAGAAGGGATTCAGGTCGGGGTGTTGGTGATGGGCGATGATGCTCAAGTTCAGGCCGCCAATCATGCTGTTCTGGACCTATTACATCTTTCTAACATCGCAGAATTGCAACAACTGTGCGATGGAACAGTCACCAACACCCTCGGTTCATCCTCTTCTGACCGTTCAGAAGATCAGCCTCTCCAGTCACTTCAACACCTATTACAGCAAATTGCCGCCGGACAGTCTGTGCAGAATACAGTTGTCTACAGCGCATCCCCAATCCACCAAGAACCAACCGCACTACTGGTGAATGCGGTTCCTTTGCATCTATCGGATACCGCTTTAACTCAGATGATCTGTACCTTTAGCGAGATCACAGACCTGAAGCGCGTTGAAAACTGCCTCAAAGATTCTGAGGCTAAATTCAGAGACTTAGCAACACAGGAAGAACTCTTAAATCGTCTCTCAAACCAGGTTCGACAATCTCTGGATTTACCTACGATTCTGCAAACCGCAGTCTGTGAAGTCCGTAATCTTTTCGCAACCGATCGAGCAGTGATCTATCAGTTTGATGCCAATTGGTGCGGACGGGTTGTTCTTGAGGATGTTGCTGAACCCTGGCTTCCCACCCTAGGAGAAGCGGTAGATGGCTGCTTTTCGACAGAGTGTCTGGAGCTATACCGAAATGGCAGGATCAGGGCAATTAACAACATCCTAGAAGCCGGGTTAGACCCCAATCATCTTGAGTTTTTGCAACGACTGCGGGTACAGGCTAATCTGACTGTGCCGATTATGGTGTGCGATCAGCTCTGGGGGATGCTGATTGTCCATCAATGCAGTCACCCAAGAGTTTGGAGAGAGGATGAAGGTAATTTACTATCCCGGCTAGCCATTCAGCTCGGCATTGCCATTCAACAATCAGACCTATATAAAGAGTCTGAGGAGAGTGCACTGCAAGCCCATCTACAAGCCCAGCAATTGCGTGAATCTGAAGCTCTGCTCAAGCAGCAAGCCCAAAACCTCCAACAAGCTTTTCAGGAGTTACAAAGCCTTCAACTACAGGTTGTCCAAAGTGAAAAGATGTCTAGTTTAGGCCAACTGGTGGCGGGCGTTGCTCATGAAATCAATAATCCGGTCGGTTTCATTCATGGGAACTTGAGCCATGTGCAAACCTATGCTCAGAATTTGTTGAGTTTGGTCGAACTCTACCAGAAACACTACCCAAATCCGATCGTTGAAATACAGGCAATGGAAGAAGAAATCGACTTGCCATTTTTACAGCAGGATTTCGATAAAATCCTTGCCTCAATGAAGATAGGCACCGATCGCATTCGCCAGATTGTTCTGTCTCTACGCAACTTCTCACGGATGGATGAGGCGGACTTTAAGGAAGTGGAGCTTCATGAGGGAATTGATAGCACCTTAATGATTCTGCAACATCGTCTGAAAACGCGGCCTAAATGTCCAGCCATTGAGGTGATTCAGAATTATGCTAGGTTGCCGTTAGTGGAGTGCTACCCTGGACAACTCAACCAAGTGTTAATGAATATTTTGGTGAACGCCATTGATGCGCTGGAAGAGGCCGATACAACACGAACGCTTCAAGACATTAAAGATAGTCCAAGTCAGATCACTATTCGGACAGACCTAGTCGATCGACACTGGGTAGAAATTAGGATCCTTGACAATGGTCCCGGTATTCCTGAAAAAGTGAGGGAACGGATTTTTGATCCTTTCTTTACCACTAAGCCGATCGGTAAGGGAACGGGCATGGGACTGTCTATCAGCTACCAAATTATCGTTGAAAAACATGGTGGCAAACTGGAATGCCTATCAAGCCCCCATCAAGGGACTGAATTTGTGATCCAGATTCCCATTCAGCAGAAAGCTGTTGAAAGGGTTTGAAAAAGCAAATGTTTTCACAATTAGACCCGCTCCCCCTAGCCATCTTAAAAAAGGGAAACCAGAATTTAACTCCTGATTCACGATCGCTCCCCCGATTCTCTTCACGCCTAAGCATGATGTTGTGAAACTTCACTTGTCAATCACAGCATCACGTTAACAAATTCATTAGCAGATGGCGCTTTGTCCCAAATCCAACGGGACATCCTGCCAACGACCGTTCCCCACTGCACGCATGGCTTCCTTCAGCACAACCTCACCCGTGTAGATGGCACGACCTACGATCGCCCCCGTCACCCCACTGCTTTCCAAACTCAACAAGCTCAGTAAGTCCGTCACAGAACTCACGCCGCCCGATGCAATCACAGGAATAGTAATTTTCTGAGCCAATTCCCGTAGCGCGTCTAGGTTTGGGCCTTGCATCGTGCCATCGCGGTAAATATCAGTATAAATAATTGCAGCAGCACCGAGTTTTGCCATTCGTTCAGCCAATTCAACGGCTTCGACTTCGGATGTTTCGAGCAAGCCTTTAGTCGCAACTTTGCCATTTCGCGCATCAATTCCCACAATGATCTGTCCGGGGAATTCATTACACAATTCACCCACAAGATCAGGATTCTCGACCGCTATGGTGCCTAAAATTGCACTTCGTACTCCCAATCCCAAAAGCTGTGCTACTCGGTTGCGATCGCGCAATCCACCGCCTACTTGTACCGGAATAGTCAACGCTTCAACAATTTTAGCAATTACCGGAAGATTGACGGGTTCACCATCTTTTGCACCATCAAGATCCACCAGATGAAGCCGGGTCGCGCCTTGGTCTTGCCATTGTTTAGCCATAGCGATCGGATCCTTACCAAAAACTTCCGATTGATCGTAATCGCCCTGATACAACCGAACACAGTTTCCACCTAATAAATCAATTGCCGGAATGACGTCCATACTGCACACCAAAAGCTAAAAGAACTTACGTATAAGGGTACAGGCGATTGGCCTCAAGATGTAGCCCTCAAGATGTAGCCTGTACGATCGAGTCTTCAAGACAGAGGTGCAAAGTATTTTTAAGATCTTATTTTCAAGATCTATTGTTTAATTTCTAATTTGTCTTGAAGTTCTTTAGAAACAGTACTTAAAAAGTCATAGCCTGTTTTTTGCTCCAGATCTCTAACAGTCGTTTGATACTGCTGCCATTTATTTTGTTTAATACCTTCATCATTGGGCAAATCAACCGCAATAATCCTCGTCTTCTCCGTCACACTCGCCGCCCCTTTATTCCCAGGTTCCGCAAATACAATCACCTTCCAAGTATGAGCCGGAATCGCAATTTTACCTTTTGGGAGAACCCCTTTTTGACCATAGCCACCTGAAACAATATAAGCCTCTTGTCCTAGTTTAACTTGATCACGAGTGTAGTCTTCCAACTTTGCCCATGGACCTTGATTATTATCTCGGGCTTGAGGAATAATATTAGTCAGAATGAATGTTGCCGTATTGTCCTCAACATTGGCACTCCGATCGGCAGCGGGACACATATGACCCCGATCGTAACCGCTACCCGAATAGTCAGTCGATTTAACCCGCATCCACCCTTTTGGTAATGTTTCGTCTTGAGTAAAATCATTACGACGAGGAACCGTCCCAATATCCTTAGCCGTCAATTTCCAACTCACCCAATTTGGAATATGTTTAGTGTTGTTGTAGGACGAAATATATTGTGTCTTGATTAACAAATAATTGTTTTCATCGCGGTTAGCATTACTAGGATTCCCCAAGGCAAGATGACCTTCAGTGTTACGCAGGGCAGACGGATGATCGCCTCGATTCCACCACCAAAATCCACCTGTCAACAAACAAATTGAAATAAGAGCGATCGCAAAAAACGACCATCGAGATTTCAACAATTTCATAGGAATGGCCTCTGGAGAACAATTTCAGGCGGACTTAGCAACATCATCATTTGCCTTTAGTCTAATCTATGCGTCCATTTTTTCGATCGGAAAGGGATGCGACTTCGGTTGTAATAATAATTGACAGGTGAATTTAGTTATCAATCGATATATATTTAGTTACCGATCGATACATATTTAGTTATCGACCGATTGATACTCTACATCTACAACCCTCCCATTCATCATCTGAAATGTTCGAGCAAACCTTTAAAAATATCGATGATGTTCTCTGGAAGGAGGCTGGCTGTACTACTGAGTTAGACTACACGGAGCAAACATCCTGGCTGTTGTTTCTCAAGTATTTAGATGACTTGGAGCAAGAACGATCGATGGAAGCGGAGCTAGTTGGGAAGTCCTATGAATTTATCATCGATGCAGCACATCAATGGTCGGTGTGGGCGGCTCCCAAGACGGCAGAGGGTAAGCCAGACCACGATACTGCCCTCGTTGGTGACGATCTGATCGATTATGTAAATCAGCAGTTATTCCCCTATCTTCAGGGCTTTAGAGAACGGGCGACTAGTCCAGATACGATCGAATATAAGATCGGCGAGATTTTTAGTGAGATTAAGAATCGATTTCAGAGTGGCTATAGTTTGCGGGATGCGTTGGAGTATATCGATGAACTGAGGTTTCGATCGCAGCAGGAGAAGCACGAGCTATCCCATCTTTATGAAGCGAAGATCAAGAATATGGGGAATGCGGGACGGAATGGCGGTGAATATTACACGCCGCGTCCGTTGATTCGGGCGATGATTCAGGTGTTGAAACCGAAGATTGGCGATCGGGTTTACGATGGGGCTTGCGGTTCGGCAGGGTTCTTATGCGAGACTTACGACTATTTACGCCGGGGCGATCTGACGACCAAACAACTCGATATTCTTCAGACGGAGACTTTTACGGGGAAGGAGAAGAAGAGTCTGGCCTATGTGATTGCGATTATGAATATGATTTTGCATGGCATTGATGCGCCGAATATCATTCATACCAACACCTTGTCGGAAAATCTCAGCGATATTCAAGACAAGCAGCGGTTTGATGTGATTCTGGCGAATCCACCGTTTGGCGGGAAGGAGCGGAAGGAGGTACAGCAGAATTTCCCGATTAAAACTGGGGAGACAGCGTTTCTATTTTTGCAGCACTTTATCAAGATTTTAAAGGTCGGTGGTAGAGCAGGGGTGGTGATTAAAAATACGTTCTTGTCGAATTCGGATAATGCTTCCAAGGCGTTGCGCCAGGAGTTGTTGAGCAGTGGTAATCTGCATACGATTCTCGATTGTCCGAGTGGGACGTTTATTGGGGCGGGGGTGAAGACGGTGGTGCTGTTTTTTGAAAAGGGGGCACCGACTCAGAAAATTTGGTATTACCAACTCGATCCAGGGCGGAATATGGGTAAAACTAATTCGCTCAATGATGAGGATTTGCGGGAGTTTGTGGAGTTTCAGGCGGGGTTGGTGGAGTCGGAGAAGTCTTGGTTGGTGGATGTGGCGAATATCGATCGAGAGTCTTTCGATCTGTCGGTGAAGAATCCGAATAAGGCTGAGGAAGCACCGTTACGGGCACCGTTGGAAATCATGAATGAGATTGCGGCTTTGGATGCAGAGAGTGCGGGGATTTTAGCTGGGATTGGGGGGATGTTATGAACGGCTGGATTAAGAAGAAATTAGGTGAAGTTTGCACTCTCCAGAGAGGATTCGATCTTCCTACTAGGGACAGGAAAGAAGGTGATTATCCTTTAATTAGCTCAAGTGGTTGCACAGATAATCAGGCAGAAGCAAAGGTTTCGGCTCCAGGAGTAGTTACAGGACGAAGTGGAAGTATTGGGGCAGTCTTTTTTATTGAGAAAGACTTTTGGCCATTAAATACGACACTTTATGTTAAAGACTTTCATGGAAACGATCCTCGATTTGTCTTTCACCTACTTAACAAATTCGATCTCAAGCGATTTTCGAGTGGTTCTGGGGTGCCAACACTGAATAGGAACAGTGTTCACGATGAGTTAGTATGCATCACACCTGAAATATCAGAACAAAAGCGGATTGTGTCGATCGTGGATGAGGCATTTGAGGCGATCGATATTGCGATCGATAACACCAAACAGAACCTCACCAACGCCCGCGAACTCTTTGAAAGCTATCTAAACGCCATCTTCAATCAGAAAAATAATGGGTGGATAGAAAGAACTCTTGGTGATACAGAGATAATCCAAATTATTGATGGAGATAGAGGCACTAATTACCCTCAGAAATCTGATTTTCATGTGGAAGGTCACTGCCTATTCTTGAATACTAAAAATGTAAGACCGGATGGGTTTAATTTTGACACCACAATGTTTATCACAGAGGCGAAGGACAAATTACTTCGTAAAGGAAAGCTCAAACGAAGAGATGTACTTCTTACGACAAGAGGAACCATTGGAAATATTGCTGTTTATGATGAAAGCGTAGAGTTTGATCACATCCGGGTCAATTCTGGAATGCTAATTTTCAGACCTAACGAAAAGCTTATTATATCGGAGTATTTATTTGAAGTTCTTCGCTCATCTAAGATGAGATCTCAGATTGAAAAGCTTACCTCTGGTGCAGCACAACCGCAGTTACCAATTAAGACACTAGTGAATTTCACCTTTCCTGTACCTACACAAATCGAAGATCAATATAAAATTGTTTTGAGTTTACGTGAGCTTTCAGAACAAACCCAACGCCTCGAAGCCATCTACCGCCAAAAAATCACCGCTCTCAACGAACTCAAACAATCCATCCTGCACAAAGCATTTACAGGCGAACTCACCGCCGATAAAGCAGATCTGAAGACAAACATCGAACAGGAGGCGATCGCAGAAGTGCTTTAATGCAAATAGATTAAAGATTCATTAAAAACAAATAGTTACACTAACCAAAATGAACGAAGCCGAAACCCGCGCCGAACTAATCGACCCCGCCCTCAAAGCATCAGGCTGGAGCATCATCGAACATAGCCGCATCCGCCGTGAAGTCATCGCCCCTGGTCGATTGATTGGCAATGGTAGACGCGAACCCCATGAATACTCTGATTATGTCCTCGTCTATCGCGGTGAAAAACTCGCCGTCATCGAAGCCAAACGCAAAGAGCTACCCGATACCGAAGGTTTAGGACAAGCCAAAAAATACGCCACCAAACTCGAAACCCGCTTTACCTACTCCACCAACGGAGTCGGCATCTATCAAGTAGATATGCTGACTGGAATAGAAGGTTATATCAATACCTATCCCACCCCCGACCAACTCTGGGAGATGACCTTTAGCCAGTCTAACCAGTGGCGTAATCTATTCGCCGCCATTCCCTTTGAAGACCGCAGCGGCACCTGGGAAGCTCGTTACTACCAACACAACGCCATCAAACACGTCCTAGAGTCAATTTGCCAAGGTAAAAACCGGATCTTACTGACAATGGCAACCGGAACAGGCAAAACCTTCATCGCCTTCCAACTTGCCTGGAAACTGTTCCAAAGTCGCTGGAACCTGAGTCATCAGCCCACTCGCCGACCTCGGATCTTGTTTTTAGCCGATCGGAATATCTTGGCTGGGCAAGCCTACAACTCCTTCTCTGCCTTCCCTGACGATGCCTTAGTTAGAATAGCCCCTGACGAAATTCGCAAAAAAGGTCGAGTCCCTAAAAATGGGAGTATTTTCTTCACCATTTTCCAAACCTTCATGACGGGAAGAGATGCAGAAGGTAATCCCACTCCCAAATTCTATGATTATCCCGCTGACTTTTTCGACTTCATCATTATCGACGAATGCCATCGCGGTGGAGCCAGCGACGAAAGCAACTGGCGCGGCATCCTCGACTATTTTGCCCCCGCCGTCCAACTCGGACTCACCGCCACCCCCAAACGTCACAACAATGCCGACACCTACGCTTACTTCGGGGAACCCGTCTACACCTACGCCCTCAAACAAGGCATCAACGACGGCTACCTCACCCCCTTCAAAGTCCGCCAAATCGAAACCACCCTCGATGAATACACCTACACGATCGACGATGAATTATTAGAAGGTGAGATAGATGAACAAAAAGTCTATGCCGAAGCTGATTTCAACCGAATCATTGAAATCGAAGAACGGGAACACTATCGAGTGCAAGTGTTAATGACAGAAATCAACCAGAATCAGAAAACTATAGTTTTTTGTGCTAGTCAGTCTCATGCCCTAGCAGTACGAAACCTGATCAATCAAATGAAGACGAGCAGCAATCCTAATTACTGCGTCCGTGTCACCGCCGATGATGGCAAAAATGGCGAACAGTCCCTCGAAACCTTTCAGGATAACGAAAAAAATATTCCCACCATTATCACGACCTCAAAAAAACTCTCCACTGGGGTCGATGCTAGAAATGTCCGTAATATAGTCCTGCTGCGTCCGATCAAATCGATGATCGAATTCAAACAAATAATAGGTCGAGGTACACGATTATTTGATGGTAAAGACTACTTCACTATCTACGATTTTGTTAAAGCCTATGAACATTTTCAAGACCCCGAATGGGATGGCGAACCCCAAGAACCCGTCATCGTCAAACCGCGAATTAATCGAGAAGGGATAGATCCAATCGATCGACCCAGCAAAGATGCCGATCTTACTGAGGTAGAACCAGAGACTCGTACAGTTCAAACGATTAAAATCAAACTCGGTGGTACCGATCGCGAGATCGCACACCAGATCTCAACAAGTTTCTGGAGTCCCGATGGTAAACCTATGACCGCTGTTGAATTTGTCCAACGACTATTCGGCGATCTACCAGAACTATTTAAAAATGAAGCCGAATTACGATCGATTTGGAGCCGTCCCGATACCCGTAAAGCCTTACTCGAAGGACTGAGCGAGAAAGGGTATGGGACAGAACAACTAATCGAAATCAGCCGCCTGATTGATGCCGAGAAGAGTGACCTATATGATGTTTTAGTTTATGTTGCATACGCCGCCAAACCCATCACTCGTAACGATCGAGTCATCGCGCATCGATCGCTAATTTTCACGCGGTATGTTGGTAAACAGCAGGAGTTTTTAGATTTCGTGTTGGCGCAATATATTAGAGAAGGCGTTGGCGAACTCGATCGAGATAAATTACCTCAACTGCTGGTCTTGAAGTATCACAATGTCCACGACGCTACCAAACAGTTAGGTAGCATTGAGTCGATCCGTGAAGTATTTATCGGATTTCAGCAATATTTATACGATCGGGACGCAGCTTAAATGAGGAGATTAGCGATCGAGACCTACGAAACAACAATGTCATAAGAGCTTAAAACTATCTGAGATATTGATCTAAATATTCAACCTTAAAACAAAACTGCGATCGTAATACTGAACTTACGATCGCAGTTTAATTATTAAGTAACAGCCAAGTAATTAAACCCTAACCCTTGGCGGCATCTAACTTAGTTGCATCAAACTCATCAAAGCTTTGATAGAATCGATCTTCATGGTACAGATGACATTCTTGGGTGATCTGTTTAACCAGTTTCAAATCAAAATTACGAATCACCATATCGTCGCCCCAAATGGACTTCAAATGGTTATGCACAGCCCGAAGGTTGTACGACGGAATTGCAACAGAAACATGGTGAGGAATATGAACATTGATGTGATGGCATAGGAATTCAACGCCAGCCGGATATTCACAATGTACAGTCCCAAACAATTGCGCTTTTGCCGCATCCCATACATCAGGCTCTTGGAATTCAATTTCGGGCAAGGTGTGGTGAACAATGGTGAAGGTGCTCATCCAGAAGTGGTAACCCAACCAAGGCATAATCCAAAACTTAACCAATCCCCAAGGACCAAGATAATAAGTCAGCAAGGGCAAGAAGATCAATCCCGCTGCAATCACAAACCAATTTGAGAAGTTCGCTTTTGCCCGATCGCGAGGATGGTAATTGCTGAGGTCAAAATGAATCAAGGCCCAGTGGAATACTGATCCAATCCACCAGAAATTCCCACGGACTAGCTTATAGCCAACTTTACGCACAATGTCTGAGGCTTCATAAAGTTCAGGACGCAGCGGCTGCCAAGCATTGTCCACATCCATTTTATTGGTGTGATTGTGGTGCTTATCATGGAGAAAGCGCCAGCTATGGAACGGGTAAAGCAATGGTAGAAAGGCCAAATGCCCAACGACATCATTTACCCATTTACGCTTAGCAAACGATCGATGGCCGCAATCATGACCAATCACAAAAAATCCCGTCAGTGCAGTCCCAGTCAAAAACCAAGCAAACGGCAATAGAAACCAAGGTGAGTAAGCCAAAGCAACATAGCTTAAGGTTACAGACACTACCGTAATTGCAACTTGAGTCCAGGCTTTGACGGCATTTTTCTGAAAATACTCACGGGGGATTGATTTAATAATGTCTCGTAGCTGTAGAGTGGTACCCGTATTGGCGGGCAATTTTCCAGGGTTAATGGTCGCGGTCATTCACTACTCCGAAGATTGGATCGCATTAGAGTTCTTAAATCAAATACCCAAAATTACGCTGTCAAGATACCCAATGTCGGAGATGAATCATGGAAACTCAACGCCTAATATCCAACGTCTCATGAGAATTTGTTACAAAACCTCAACATTTATAGCATGATTCGATACGATGCTTATTTCAACTTTGCCTATTCTAAGTTTTATGCCTGTTTTCCTCTCGGCTCGTAATGACGACAGTTTGCACAGGGTCCAACAGGTTCAATTCCACAGCGTAAGAGTTCCGATCGGGCATTAAAAACACAACTCGCATCCCCAATCACCCACCGCCCCTCAACTAGGGTTTGTTCCGTGGGCCGATCGCGTTCTTGAACATACAGTGCAATGGTTTGGAGACGATATTTCCCGGCCTGAAGCTGATAGCGATGTCGTCGTTCTAAGACCGCATAGGTTGCCCCAGCCACATCTAGATAGGCTCCCGGCTGAGGCATCCAGTCCAGATAGATCTTGCCCAAGGATGTGGAAGACGCTTGGAGAATAACTTCAGTGGGTAGGTCTAGAATCTGAGACTGGGGTAAGGTTGCGTCCATGGCGGTTTAAAACGATTAGTAGAATACCAAACATAAGCGAGATGAGCGAATTTTAAGCGCCTACGGCTTGTTATAGCCAAACCAAGGACTAATTTCGAGCTTTCCACTAGGCCGAAATACCACCTTGAACGATGCGGTGCCCTCGGCAGTCGGATTACCCGGTTGGCCTTGGCTCAGTTTTGGAAGAGGAACTTCATTTTCGTAGTCGCGGGCGGCTTTATTTTCCGTAGTGTAGCTAACGATCGTACCCTCACGGCTAACCTGAACCCGATAGCGTAAGTCTTCATTAAAGGCGGGATTGGTCTGCCATGCTTTGTCGATTTGCGCGTAGAGTTTGGGTTGCAGTGCGTCGAGGGCTACGCTGTCCGTTATTTCCTGCTGTGAGTCTGGGGTTGGGCTAGCTGATACGATCGGACTACTCGGCACAGTAACCGCAGAGGGTTCCGCACTCCACGGCACCACATCAACCCGTCCAGAGGTTTGGAATATGACGCGATAGTCGGCTAGGGCTTCTGGTTTTTTGTCGGCAGCCGCATTTAGTAACAGGTCGGGAAGTGGAGTTTGATCTTTTTCCTTAGCTGCTCGATCGCTTTCCGGTTTGTATCCAACCATTTGGCCATCTTTACCAACACTAACGCGGTATACCAAGGGTTCTGAGAATTTGGAGGTCTGTTTCAGTTTGTCCATGACATTAGTCCTTAGCTGTTGCTTCAGCCGATCTAATTCTGCTGGATCAGTAATAGCAGATGGAGTTGTCAGGTCTGTTTTGATTGCTTTGCTGTCCGTCTCAGCGCTGGTATTTGGGCTACTGCTTGGGCTGGCAATGGGGCTTGCCGTGGTGCTAACACTGGGGCTGGCGGCTGGATTGAGGGTTGTGCTGGGCGGTGTGCTGGGCGGTGTGCTGAGTAAGCCCGAATTGACTCCGGCGCGCAGAGTTTCGGGCTGTTTGACGGTGGGGATGGGTAAGCTGAACATGGCTAGGGCGGCGATCGCTAACCCTGACAGTCCGACAGCAGCGGGGACAGCTTGTTTTCCCATGGCGGCCCGAGGTACAAATTTCTTTGCGACAGGGGATAAATTGAGTGAGAACCCAGGTAGGGTTTGAGTATCTGCGACAAACTGATCTATGGCTTCAACTAGGTCGAAAAACTGCACGGTGCTGAGGTTGAGTGTTTCGGGTTTTGCATTGGGGTTTGACTCGTCTGGGCTGGGTTGATAGCTCAATTCATGTTGGTCAAGACCCGATCGTTTCATTTGCACCAGTTGAGGCTTATCGATCGGCAGGTGAACGCCGCTCAAGAACTCCTGAGCATAGCGACTAACCGAGTTCACCAAGCTTTCAAAAAACGCTCGTCCGCCCACCAAGGCCCCACTCACATCTCCGTATCCATTACCAATGCGACATTCTGCATTCAAAAGCAGCGCCATGATCGGACGTAAATCCATAGCATTGGCCTGAGTGATGTCATCCATGCCATCGAGGAGCAGGGTGCAGTTTGGTAAATTGTATTGCCGTTGAATTCTGGTCATGCCACTTCTCCATCAAACAAGCTAATCCATAGGCGCTGCATTCCCGATGTTCCGGTGCAAAACAGCAATTGACTGAGTAATTCTAGGGCTAAGGCATTGATCGCATCGGGTTCACCGTAGCCCATTTCTGCCGATCGGCTCACGTTCATGCGCGCTTTAAAATGAGTCCGAAACCGCTCCAAATAGGAGGCTAAATAAAAATCATCTTCTGCGCCTTTCCCTTGCTCAATAAGTTGTTGTTGAGTCAGGACATACTGTCGAATCACTCCCGTGAGCCGTCGGGCAAGAAAGCCAATCACCACAACGATCGCCTTAGCTTCCACTAGAGTCAAGGGCTGTTGTTGAGTGATTCGGCGCAAAAAATTGGTATTGCGCATTCGCCACAGTGCCACCCGATCGGGCACTACAGAATTGAGTTCAAGTTCCCGTACCACCATCAAAATCGCTTCAGATCCTGATGTATCTAATGCCTCTATTGCCAACAGCAGCAGGTCAAGCCGCATTCTGGCACGACGAGGACAAGCACCATCGGGCAGGGCTGGACTGGGTAAACTGTTTAAAATTGGCGGAGAAGCGGGCACCATCGGGTTAGTCAACTGCATTACACTCACAAAAACAGCTCAACTCATTAACTTCATTGACATTGTCGCAAAGATTGTCAGGTCAACACTTAAATAACATCGACGTTCAAACAGAGCATCGCTGCATGGAAATACGATGCATCTGACGGAACTTAATCGCGACTTACGTCAGGTGCATTCTACCGGAATCGCGACTAAGCGGACTAAATTTATTCTTTTTGCGGTGCAGAGAAAACTGTTTTAGGAATCAAGTTGTCACGATTTACAGAAATCCGTCAATTGTTCTGTTGGGCTTGGGGCAAGGCTCACATGCCTCTAGCTCATAGGTCTCTAGCTCTTATGTCTCTATGATGTCTCTATGAGTCTTAGATCTATATCTGTTGAGAAAAAATTTTCCTTGCCGCGCCGAGAATCCTAGCGTTATCGTTGATAAGCGCTATCGTTAACAGTAGATACATGCAGTTACCGCACCTGACATTTTTGAACGTTGTCCTCTCCTGAGCGTCTTCCCATGTCCCAAACACGATACTGGATTGCCCGACTGAAACCTTTGGCTCAGCCTCGTATTGGACTGCTGCTGCTGTCCCTCGGAATGGTAGGAGTGTTTGTTTGGACGGCGTGGCAATATCCAGAATTGATGTCCTTTACGGGGATTAATGGTGGCGAGGAGCGGACGGCGGAGGATGCGGAGAATGCTGAAAATGATGCGATCGGGGCTGAAATTGATAGTCTGTCGCTGTTAAGTAAGGAGACCCGCGATTTGCCTATAGTACAGCCAACCTCTGCGCCAAAAAACGATGCTGGAAAGCCTCAACCCTCGATTCTTAGTACTAACTTTTTAGGCACGAACACGTTCCCCATTCCGGGCGCTGGTCCAGCCATTAACTTTTTGGATCCGGCAACCAATACCATTCCAAATTCTTTGGCAAATTCCACCAATTCGACTAATCCACCGAATTCGACCGGAGCGACGATCGATCGAACCCGTACAAATCAAGGGACACAACCTTTTTCTATGCAACCTGATCCTCAGCCCTCATCGCCCACTGTAGGATCGTGGAATCAATTCCCTCAAACTCCCAATCAAGGCTCAACGGGACTGCCGACCTCTGGCCTACCCATACCAACAACCCCAAATCAAGGCTCAACTGGATTCATCACTAACACCACTCAACCGATACCGAATGCCTACACGACGTTAACGAGTCCGCTTCCTTATGGCTTGCCGATCGATGCTGGGGTGGCACCTGCTGTAAATCCGGGGATAGTTGTCCCGATTAATGTCCCCATTACCGCACCCGTTGTGCCTCAAGTTTTGCCTGGTGCCGATGTTCCTCTTGCTCCCATTCAACCCGAACAGCCCTTTACGGCTCCCCGTCCACTGCCGGGGCGATTTATTGGCGGTGGAAATATCAATACGTTTTCAAATCCATAGCTCAAATCTACAGTTTTTAGATTGACGTGGTACTAATTTTTACGATCGCTCCGTCTCCAAGGCATCAGTCCATCTTTAGCCAAACGCTGGGCCACGACGTAAGCTCCGTAGCGGTTTAGGTGACTAGGGTCAGAAAATAATGCATTTTGTTGATCTAATGCTCTGGATAAATCGCGATAGGTGAACTTCAACTCAGTGGCAAATTCGACCATCGATCGGGAAAATTCGGTTTCGTGTTCCGATCGTCTGGGGTCCAAATATTCACGGGTGAGCGGTAGGTTGACAAACACAAGGGAAATCTTTCGAGCTTGGGTGAAGCTTGTGATATTTCGTAGTGCATCTTGTTGTTTTCCTTGTAGGCCAAAGGAGTCGTAGTCGCTGTCGAAGGTGCCCGGAACTTTGCTGTATTTCTGATAATACGTAGCGGGATTGAATTGATTAGAAAGCGAGAGGAAGCCGCTAACATCGGTCATACCTTCGCTGCTGGGGGGAAGATTAGTTTCGTCATTGGGTTTTGGTTGTGCGATCGGATTACCAAGAATTTTCTCCCGAGCTAGAGTGAGAACCCGCTCCCGATCGCGGCCTCCCGACGAAATACTATTCACCACATCTTGTAGCATTTGATCTAGGGCGCGGTAACGATCGCTGAGGGATTTCGGAGGCTCTGGATTCGTGGGCGTTGCTTGAGTTTCTTGGGTTTTGGGTGAGATGGGCTGTTCGGGAAGTTTTCGGTAGCCCGCAGAAGTGGCAATGGCATTGTAGGTAATGTCAGTGCGTCCGCTATTAAACGCCCGCGCTCCATCCGCCCAGACGATGATTTTTGGGAGTTGCTCCGGGGCAATCAGCCGTCTCAGGACAAGATCCACAACTTGGGCAGTCGCTCCATTAACCCCAAAATTAAACACACGCAGGCTGCCATTCCCCTGTTGGGTCAGATCTTCTTGGAGGGCCGAGGGGTCGATGCCGCGCAAGGCTCGTGAACTACCGACGATGAGTATGTCGGGTACACCGTAAACCGAGACATATTGCTGGTAAAGGGCCAATCGTTCGTCTAGTTGGGTTGAGTTCAGGGGAGGATAAGGCGATCGGGCTAGGTCTACGGCGGCTTTGGCTTGCAGAGGCGATGAGGGCAGGTTTGCATCTAGTCCGGGGTCGATCAGTGGGGTTGTATTGAGGGATTTTGAGGGTTTGGCGGAAATTTTGAACGGCATGACGTTAAGCGGCGCTATTTTGGAAGCCTTGCCGATATTTTTTTCGCTGGTAAATTCTGATGAATTGAAGGCGCTACTGTCTGAGCTACTGCCCGATCGGTTGAAAGATAGGGCTGGTAATAGTTCGGACTCAGGCTTGTTGAAATCAGACTTCTTTGTTAAGTCTGGGTGGGCCAAAGCGGTTATTCCCTGCGATCGCACCATCAGCCCGATCGCCCAGTCGCCCGTCACCATCAAGCACAATCCCAATAATCCCCAAACAACCGCCACTCGACCGTCAAGCCTTTCGTCAGCCGTGGAGGTGATCCGTTGATTGACTCGGACGGGGGTAAAAAATGGGGTTTTGAGTAGGATCCATTGCGCGCCATTGCGAATCTTTTCAACCTGCTCGCCCCAGTTGCGATCGGGCTGACGGGGGACAAATACAATCTCTCCTGGCGGAGACATCAGATCTTCAACGTAGCTATCGGAGGCCGTAAATTCGGGGACTGATTTGGGGACAAGACGTTGTTGATTGGGCGATCGACCTAGAGTTAGTCCTTGTTGCCAGTTGGGTCGGGGTTGTCCCGCTCGCCTACCGTAGATGCAAAGTCCGGTGACATCTTCGATATTCATAGAGGTCAGATAGGCCGTGACCCGTGCGACGATTTTGTCCTGAGGGGGAATTTTTATGGCATCGGTCATGATGTGCAGGACCGCTTCGCGTTGGCGCACCTGTACCCGAATTCCACCTGTGGCGAGTTGTTGGTCGAGGTCTGGATTCAGGTGTTGGGTCAGTAATTGCCCGATCGCGGTGAGACTACCACGTTTGATTAGCTCGTCGGGTGTGGGCGATAGGTCAATCCGATCGGTTGCAGGCAGATCAAGCCAGTGGGTCCAATGAGTGATTTGACTTGTTTGGGATTTCGGGGTATCCGAGTTCCTAGAATTCATTACGCCATAAATGCTGGCTCCTCGAATTCCTTGGGGGGCAACTTCATTTAAAAAATCAGCAATTCGTTTTACGGCATGAGTCTGTGGCACCGCAATCTGATCATGCCGACAAACGATGTGCAGCGTAGTGGTTTCGAGTTTGACCGTGATCGATTGACAGCAATCATTTAATAGAGGTTGCAATAGCCGCTCCATCGCAGCAACATCGCCCCATTGCGATCGCGATCGAAGCATTTGGTCGGCGGGCGTTAAGTCAACTCGTAGCATCCAGTCGGGTTCACTTTCGCCTTTGACTTGCCCGGAAACAATGGCATCTTGGCAGTCTCGAAGGGTTAACGATCGTAAATATTGGGCTAGGGGTTCAGCGATTACATTGGGGTCAGGGCTGTAGACTGATTCACAAAGGACATAGAGGCGGTGGGCGGTGGTTTTGCCGCTTGGTTTGTATTTTACTCGTACCGAAATATTATATTGACTCAGCTGTAGACTGAGCTGACGACTTAGTTGCTGGGCAATGCTCCCATTCCCCTCTTCCGCTATTTCTAGCTCAAAGGTTTCTCCCCAGCTTGGCTTGAGCGCTGCCGTCACGCGTCCATATAAAATCAAACGATGAATAATTGCGCCTTCTGGGGTGATCTGGGGTAGAAATCCTCCAGCATTTAGGGCCGATCGCAGTCGAGCGGTAAGATTAGCTCGATCGGGACCACTCGAACTTTCACACAGTACATGAAGTACATTCCCTCGCTGCTTCACCTGGATTCGCCCATCGGTCCAGCCCAAAGCCGACCCTAACCAGGCTCCGATGAGACGTTTCGATCGGTAGGGATGCGCAACATTCGCAAGATTGAGGGTGGATGGGGGACGTTCAGGCCGGTTCAGCATAGTGGTAGAGAATCGAGAATGGGGAATTGAAAATTGAAAATTTTGGAAATCTAGATAGGGTTGCAATTTGCCCGATGATACACCCTGTTTCCGCGATCGATCCGATGGAGATTTGATCTGCCAGGATGCAGTTGTGATTCTGCTCTTCTCGTTTCTTAGAAATCACTTAAGCTTTATAAGGACCACTACTTTTTAAATCCTATGACTTCTGGCTCCATGACTTCTTTGGTGATTGCGGTTACGACAATTCCGGTAGTTGGGTTGATTCTGGCGACTCGGGGGCTGGCTAAAGCGACGTTAGAGGTGGGGCAGTTAAGTGAAGAGCTTTTTCGGGGCGATCGATTGCCGATTCTGACGTTTCCGCTAGAGCCGAGTAATAGGAGTGACATGAATGACGATTGAATGACGATCGGAAATAATCCTCATCTGCGAAGGGAGTAGATAAAGCTACCGTAGGCAATTACAATGGAACCAGATTTTTATAGATAGCCATCTTCCTTCTATGAGTGTGTCCCGTCCTTCGTCTGATGAACGTGCGACCCCGATCGCAGCCCTAGAGAATTCTTTTTTAGAGTCATCAGAAGACGCTACGACCTCTGCGCTCTTCCTGAGACATCGCGTGAAGATGGTGGAGGATCTCTGGGAATCAGTCTTGCGTCAAGATTGTGGCCAAGATTTAGTGGATTTGCTGAATCAGCTTCTCCAGCTTTGTTCACCTGAAGGTCAGGCCGCTAATTCTGCTGAGTCGAATGCGCTGGCGTTGGTGGAAAAGTTGGAATTGAATGAGGCGATTCGGGCGGCTCGGGCCTTTGCGCTTTATTTTCAGATTATTAATATTGTTGAACAACACTACGAACAGCGAGATCAACAGCAACTCTACCGATCGGCGCAAGAAAGCCGATTGACCACCGAGGTGCGGGAGGGATACTGGGCTACAACACAATCTTCAGCCGAGACTCCCCATTCTAGTAATAGTCTTGAGTCCGATGGAACTAGTAGTGCGCCGATCGAAAGTGGGTCCAGTAATCGCCGGGTGACCGGAACATTCCAGTGGTTGTTCCCTCGATTACAGTCGTTGAATGTTCCGGCTCAGCATATTCAAAAACTATTAGACCAACTCGAAGTATGGATGGTCTTCACCGCCCACCCGACGGAAATTGTCAGACACACGATTCGAGATAAACAACGTCGAATTTCCACAATTTTGGGAGAACTTGACCGATTAGACGCAAATCCTCATGTAAGTGCTGATTCTTGGGAGGCCAAGTCTTGGCGCGATCGGTTGACTGAAGAAATTCGGTTGTGGTGGCGCACTGATGAGCTACACCAGTTCAAGCCAACGGTCCTTGATGAGGTGGATTACACCCTGCATTACTTTGAAGAAGTGCTATTTGATGCGGTGCCGAATTTATATCTCCGGCTTCAGCAATCGCTTCAGACCTCGTTCCCTGAAATGCGTCTGCCCAAGTATGATTTCTGCCGATTTGGGTCTTGGGTGGGCAGCGATCGCGATGGAAACCCGTCCGTAACACCGCAAGTAACTTGGCAAACGGCTTGCTACCAGAGAAAAATTGTCTTAGCAAAATATCTTCAGTCGATTGAGCGGCTGACGGATTTGTTGAGTTTGAGCTTGCATTGGAGCGACGTATTGCCGGATTTATTGGAGTCATTGGAAGCCGATCGGGTCAAACTTCCAGCGGTATATGAGAAGCTTTCGATTCGCTATCGGCAAGAACCCTATCGGTTGAAGCTGGCGTACATGGAAAAACGTCTGGAGAATACTCGCGATCGGAATCAGATTTTGTTTGATGGCGATTGGCAACAACCGGAAAATACTGAATGGGATCTGCATGGCTATTACCGATCGGGCGAGGAGTTCCTAGAGGAACTGCGGCTAATTCAGCGAAATCTTCACGAAACTGGATTGAGCTGCCGCGATTTGGAGCATCTGATCTGCCAAGTTGAAATTTTTGGCTTCACGTTGACCCACTTAGACATTCGCCAAGAAAGTACCAGACATTCCGACACGGTGGCGGAAATTGTGGAGTACCTGCAAATCTTGCCTCAGTCCTACAACGACATGAACGAGGACGATAAGGTTGCGTTCCTATGCCAAGAAATCCGAACCCGTCGTCCCTTAATTCCCCGTGAGCTTCCGTTTTCTGACAAAACCAAGGAAGCGATCGAGACCTTCCGGATGGTGCGAGCAATTCAGCGTGAATTTGGCAATCGGATTTGCAAATCCTATGTGATTAGCATGAGCCACGAATTGAGCGATTTGCTAGAAGTTATGCTGTTTGCTAAGGAAGCAGGTCTTTACGATCCAACCAACAATACGACAACCATTCAAGCCGTGCCGTTGTTTGAAACCGTAGAAGATTTACAGAAAGCCACCGCCGTAATGACCAAATTGTTTGAATTGCCATTTTATCGTCAAATGCTTTCCGGTGGGCCGGATGCAACTGAAGCCGAAATGCAATCGATTCCAGTCCAGGAAGTGATGTTGGGGTATTCCGACAGCAACAAAGACTCAGGATTCCTCAGCAGTAACTGGGAAATTCACAAAGCTCAACAAGCCCTTCAGCGGGTCGCCCATAACTATGGCGTTGAGTTACGAATTTTCCATGGGCGGGGTGGATCCGTTGGACGAGGCGGCGGTCCGGCCTATGAAGCAATTTTGGCGCAACCGGGCGAAAGTATGCGCGGGCGAATCAAAATAACGGAACAGGGCGAGGTGCTCGCGTCTAAATATTCGCTGCCTGAGCTAGCGCTTTATAATCTCGAAACCGCTACAACAGCCGTAATTCAAGGCAGTTTATTGGGAACCAAGTTTGATGATATTCAGGCTTGGCATACATTGATGGAGGAATTAGCGGCCCGATCGCGCACTCATTATCGTCACCTAGTTTACGAAGAACCCGATTTTATTGACTTTTTCCATCAGGTCACTCCGATCGAAGAAATCAGTCAGCTCCAAATCAGTTCTCGTCCGGCAAGGCGCGGCGGCAAAAAGGACTTGGAAAGTTTGCGAGCGATCCCTTGGGTGTTTAGCTGGACTCAGAGTCGTTTTCTGGTGCCCGCTTGGTATGGGGTGGGAACCGCGCTACAAGAATTTCTTGATGAGCGGCCCGAAAATCTCCGGCTGATGCGATATTTTTATGCGAAATGGCCGTTCTTTAAAATGGTGATTTCCAAAGTTGAAATGACGCTGGCAAAAGTTGATTTACAGATTGCAAAGCATTATGTTCAACAGCTTTCTCAAGAGGTCGATCGCGAACGGTTCGATCGGTTATTTGAGACGATCGCCGCTGAATATCACACCACTCGCACGGTTGTGTTGACGATTACGGGCCATCAAAAACTGCTGGACGGCGACAAAGAATTGCAGCGATCGGTGAGGTTGCGCAATGGGACTATTGTTCCGCTGGGATTCTTGCAAGTATCGTTGTTGAAACGGCTCCGGCAACACAAGAGCAGTACCGCCAGCGGCATGGTCCGATCGCGCTACAGCAAAGGTGAACTATTACGGGGTGCGCTGTTGACTATTAATGGAATTGCAGCGGGAATGCGTAATACGGGTTAATCATTTGACCTCCAATTCTTAGGATCCTGATGCTGATTTGAATTGGCGAAACGTTGTTTGACCAAAAAGCGCGTCAAGCCCCTGATTTTAGACATGGGGGAAGGATAGCGCCGCGACTGACCAACGGGAGGAAGCAATCTGATATAATTGCAACATAAGTAGGAATCACCTTTTTCTTGATGATTTGCTCTGAAATGGTGAAACTCCAGCAACGGCCATATCCGGCTCGATTCGGAATAGGTAAAGGGCAAGCAGCAGAGCAGGAA
>JAYUEW010000316.1:0-3376 GCA_043739045.1 Synechococcales cyanobacterium | reverse complement strand
GTTGCTGCGCTGGAAGATACCGTTCGATAGTCGTCCGTCGCAGGCCGATATCCTAGCGATCGAAACCTTACGAAAAACCTTACCATTCCAAGATTTAAGCAAAGTCATTCATCCAGAAACACTACGACTAGTTGCATTGGATTTACAAAATGGTGATCGGTCCAATTTGCGCCGATCGCTCGGATATACAACATTATTACAACCACAACGGTCCGTCATACGAGCAGAAGCAGCGGCAGTCCTGTGGTCGATCGGTGCAGAAGGAAACGTACTCACAGCGAAAGATTCCCTTAAAGGCTCCTCAATACCCACAACACCAACGCCAGCATCGTCTATGGACACTAAGACAACTCCTTAGAGAGTGTTTGAAAAGTCCTTGGGTTAGTACCAAAAGACCCGATCCCCCTAGCCCCCTTAAAAAGGGGGAACCAGAATCCAGATCATAGTCCCCCTTTTTAAGGGGGATTTAGGGGGATCGGGTGTTGATTGTCACCACGATTGACTTTTCAAACACCCTCTTAGCTCTATCTTTAGGGAGATTTTAAGCAGGGAGATTTTAAGCACCAACAGAACCCCCGAAAATCAGCAAATAATATTCGTTTTCAGTTTCTTGAGTATTATTAATATTGGAAATGTAGTCACCCTATCTAAGGAGACATCCATGAAACGCACCCTGCACAGCCTTCAGACAGGCTTAGGATTAATCAGCACCATGGCAGTGGTCTCGATTGTGGTCGGCAGCGCAACAGCAACTCCCGTGCAGGCCCAAGCGGCTTACGGAAGCTACATCGGAGTGGGCGGGGCTGTCGGGTTGAGAGAAGGCGGCGGTGAAGGCCGGAAGATTTCGGGGGTGGTGGCAGGTCGTTATAAATTTTTAGAAGTCCCCATTTCATTGCGTGGACAAGTATTCGTGGGAAGCGGAGTCGCCTTGGTGCCAACTGTTTCCTACGATATTCCGATTAACTGGCAAACTGATGCCTATGTGGGTGTGGGAGCGGCCATTCCAGTGAGCGGCGTGACTCCTGTCGGTAACAAGACTGGGTTTGCCATTCAACCGGGAATTGATTACGCATTGCCGAATAGCAATATAGTGCTTTTTGGCAATGCAGTGATCTCCTTCGATGCTTACAAAGACACCCGTGGTACAGCGGCTACAGTGCAAGGCGGCGTTGGCTTTCGGTTCTAAAGACGGGTTCTAAAAAAACAAGTTAAGATAGATTACAGATGTTATGGACACCTGTAAATGATCTTGACTCCTCCCGATCGCAAAAAAATGGACGAAACGAACGATCGCGCTTTCTATGAAGATGCACGATTAGTGACTCATGTGGATGCGGGATTCATTGCTCAGTTGACGGATTTATACCGCGATCGGCTTAAACCGGGAATGCGCATTTTTGACATGATGAGCAGCTGGGTGTCGCATTTGCCCGATGATATTGAGTTTGAACATGTAGAAGGCCACGGGATGAATGAGGCGGAACTGGCCAAAAATCCTCGCCTGAATCATCATTTCACTCAGAATTTGAATGAGAATTTAAAGCTGCCACTGCCAGATCAAAGTTTTGATGCGGTGATTTGCACTGTTTCGGTGCAGTATTTGCAATATCCAGAAGCTATTTTTGCCGAGATTTATCGGGTCTTGAAGACGGATGGCATTTGCATTATGAGTTTTTCAAATCGAATGTTCTATCAAAAAGCGATCGCAGCTTGGCGAGATGGTAGTGAACGCGATCGGGTAAATTTAGTCAAATCTTATTTCGGATCAATCACACGATTTAGTACGCCGGAAGTGGTGGAGAAGCAAGCTGGGGCAATTTCTCCAATTTTCAAGATGTTTGGTATGGGGAGCGGCGATCCGTTTTATGCAGTGATTGCTAGACGAATGCTATAAGTCTGGTTTAAATCACTGGTTTAAATCACTGCGGTTAAATCACTGCCGACTCGTTCAGCACCAAGGTTTTACGCCCAGCATCCAAGGTCGCGATCGCACCCACCGGAATCACGGCATTTTCCCGTAAATGACCAAACATCAAATTGTACAAAATGGGTTTAGTCAGTCCTTGGGTCCGATCGCGCAGAACTGTCTCTAGGCTTAGGGTTTGGGTAAAGGTCGGCAAATGTTCCTTCGGGATGCAATCCGTAAAATGGCCAAACACAATCCCCGCTGCACCCTGTAACTTTCCCGCCAAAAGAAGTTGGGTCAACATCCGATCGATGCGATAAGGTTCCTCGCCGACTTCTTCCAAAAACAGAATTTTCCCCTTGGTGTCCGGTTCATAGGGCGTGCCTAAGAGATTCGTCACCAGAGTCAGGTTGCCGCCGATTAATCCACCAGTCGCAATACCAGGATGAATCGTAATCAGCCGATGATCTCGCTCAATCGAGTCATTTTTTTCGGGCTGGGCAATGCTACCCGGAACCGATCGGCTCATAATAGTCCGACGAAACTGAGTCATGGCATAGTCACCGACACGAGTGAGTCCGGATGGGCCGTGGAAGGTGATGATTCCGGTTTTCTCATGGATAGCAATCAGCAAGCTGGTGATGTCGCTGTGGCCGATTAGCACCTTGGGATTGCGCCGAATCAGCTCGTAGTCTAAGTAGGGCAGCAACCGACAACAGCCATACCCACCAGAAAACGTAACGATGCCGCGAATGTCCGATCGGCCAAACATCTCATTAATATCCGCCGCCCGATCGCGGTCCTGCCCCGCTAAATAGCCATATTGGTCCTGAAGGTGCTTACCCAAAATCACTTCAAAGCCGTACTGCTCCATTGTTTCCTTTGCAATTCGCACGTCTTCTGATTCATAAACATTGCTAGCTGGAGCCACCATCCCCACCCGATCGCCCGGTTTCAACAGGGCTGGCTTAATAATCGTTGAGGATGCTGAGGTTAGGGCTTGGACAGGACGATCGGCTGCAGTGCTGGTGAGAGTTAACGCAGCGGTGACGGTTCCAGCGACGGTTCCACCAACTAATGTACGACGCTTCATAATCTAGGAACGACTTGAGTAGGATGGTATTCCAGTGTAAGACCCAGCGTGAAAACCAGTGTGAAAACCAGTGTGAGAGCTACTTTTGCTTGCTCTATGAATAATATTTGTAAACTACTGGCATTCAATTCTGGCGCGGGTTTGAGGTGTTTTGACTTGAACTCGATCGCCCAAAGCCTCTCTAGTCATGGATTTCAGGATTTGAAACTACTCTATAATCAAATCTGAGAATAAAACCATTCCCATCATCAAGAATCGTGAAATCTAGCGCTGTGACCGTGAATCCGCTTAAAATTTGACTGTTTTTAGATCGCTTTGAAAATAAGCGATTATAATCACCTCGCCATCTCAAAAAGATTACTGGACGGTATTTGACA
>JAYUEW010000315.1:0-9654 GCA_043739045.1 Synechococcales cyanobacterium | reverse complement strand
TACTTCTAGATTCAAGTCTTTAAATAATGAAAGATTACTATTAGTTTCGAGTATTAAGATAAACCTTAATCACACCAAGTTTAGTAAACAAAATCACTGATCCCCTGACACAACTGGTAAGGTTTTGGTATCCAGATCTACGCAATAACATGCAGTGAGCCTCCCATGGAACGTAACTCTTCTAGATATCTTGGTCAGTCCCTTGGGTTAGTCGCACTGTTAGTTATTACCAGTGGAATATTGATTTTTGTAGCGTATCGTTTCTAATCGTTATTCCCGGATTTTCTCGGGGCTTTAATGCTATTTAGAAATAACCATTTAGCCCCGTTTTAGACCCGTTGAAGTAGGCTTTTACCATGGGTATCAGTCCCACAAGTATTCAAAATTTTGTAGTGGGCACTCAGTTCTCCCACCTTTTGAGTCTCTTGAACACTCGCTTTCCAAGGTTTGGGATTTCCATAGGCATAGAACGTTTCTACGCCATCAATCCCAATCATCACCGCTGCTGGAATGAGCTGTTCATAGGGCTTACGATACCGAGCAGGATGGGCTAAAACAGCAATTCCACCACTTTTTTGAATAGCGGCAATAACCCGATGTGCTTGCGCCCGATCGCCCTTGGGAGAGCTGCCTTGAAGATAGCTGGCGATCGCGGGATGCTCTGGATCAAAGGCATAGCCTAAGATGTGCACTTCAACATCTAGTAATTGAGACGTGATTTCCGTTCCAAACCAAAGATGAGGCACTTTTTTGGCTGAATTTTCAGGCTTTGAACTCCAATCTTGAAGATATTGCTGTGCAACTCTGGACCCAGAAACTGAATGATGATCCGTAATGGCAAATCCGCTTAGACCAATCTCTAATACTTGCTCAACTATCCGATCGGGACTCAGTTGTCCATCAGAATGCAGGGTGTGCATGTGGAAGTTATAAATCGTCGGACAACTATTTTCATCAATTGACGAAAATACTCTTCGTAACGCATCAGAATCCTGTGATGGTGGTCTCCGTTCATACAACGGTCTTTCACATATGAGTGGACCTGCCGAAACAACCGTCATGGGAGGTGCCTCCAAGTGAATTGACTCGTCTAAACGTGTTTTTTATCATGATTTCTACTAATGTTCCCTACTCTAGTACAAGAGTCTACTTAATGTGTAGGGTGACACTTCACAAAAAGTAATGAATTAGTTCACATATATGTAATGGATCCTATCCATCAATTAGGATCTATTACATAAATCACACCAAGTTTTAACAAGTATTAGATCGATCGGGGGGGGATCAGTCCATGTTCTAGCGCAAATCGAACTAGTTCAGTCCGGCTATTGGTGCCTGTTTTTGTAAACAATCGGCTGACATATTTTTCGACATTTCGGACACTCGTTTCTAGGCGACGGGCAATTTCTTTGTTCATTAGGCCATCGACGACCAGTTCCAGAACGCTTTGTTCACGGGGAGTGAAGTCGATGTTGACGGGTGGGCCGCTCGGTTGAAAGACGTTTTTCTGGGTGAGTAGGGCTTTAATTTCTTTAATTTGGCGGGCGAGTTCGGCGACATCTGGATTTTCGACATCACCGGATCCGGCTTGGGCGGCTCGTTGGCGCGTGAGAATACTTTTGATAATGGCGACTAACTCATCGGGATCAAATGGCTTGGAAATATAAGCATCACATCCCGCGTCATAGCCCGTAATCCGATCGCCCGTCATGCCCCGTGCTGTCAAAAAAATCACAGGTAATGCTTGAAACCGCACATCATCCCGAAGCTTTTTCAAAAATTGATAGCCGTCTGCCTGAGGCATCATCACATCACTAATCACCAAGTCGGGCGTAAAGCGTTGGACCATCTCCCAGCCTTCGTTGCCATTGGTGGCAGTCTGGACCGTGAAGCCACTTTCTTCAAGATAGGCTTGGACCGCCGATCGCAATGCGGGTTCGTCATCGACGAGGAGAAGTTGATCGCTCATTATTTGCAGCCTTCGTTTAGGAAATAGACATTATGTATTGTGTTTACTTTACCTCAATGGCTTAGACGAGATTTGCGGTTCCCCGTATTCGGGTTGAGGTACGGTCAGAGCTGGAATCTCTCGGGCGGCTTCGGGTAGGCCAGCATTCAGTTGGCCGCGCCACCGCGATCGTAAACATAACAGCCCCACGGGAGTCGAGAGTGCGTCTAATAAATTTCGCTTAAACACTGCGATCGGCAATTCTTTAAAGGCCCAACGACTGAGACGATAGGCGTAATAGGATAATTTGGGCAATTTCATCAGTTCGATTCCATGGAGATCGTGGAGAAATCGATTCGATCGGCCATAGCGCTGCCATTGACTCATTAGCTCGTTAAGCGTCGATCGGTGACGGTGACGCACAACCGCATTTGACGCAAAGTACCATTTCCGATCGGTTTGGCGTACAATTCGCCAACATTGATCCGCATCACCGCCTGTGGTCAGATAGGGGCGAAATAATCCAACATCACTAAAACAAACTTTACGGACAGCAAGATTAGCGGTTTGGCCATAGGGCGAAAAGGGATTGGCGAGGGTATGTTTTTGCGAGAGAGTTTCGGCCCGATCGGCATAGCGTTCCAGCCAATTTTTACTGGGTAATGCGCTCACCTCACCCGCCACCCAACCTAGATTTGCGGAGTTAGAGCCGGAATCGATCGCTAAATTCGAGTCAAACGGTTGCATCAGATTCGCTAGCCAATCCGGTTCGGGGCGACAGTCGGCATCGGTGAAGGCCAAGATTTCGGCAGTTGCAGCGTGAATTCCTTGATTTCGGGCGGCGTAGGAGCCTTGAATTTTGGATTCTTGAAGGATTTTCAACGGGAAACGATCGGCTTGGGCTTGAATCTCAGCCTGTTTAAGCGCGTTCCAGGTATTATCTTGGCTGCCATTATCGATAATTAGATATTCGACTCGATCGCGATCGTAGGTTTGAGCGTAGAGTGATCGAAGTAAATCAGGTAGATCGGATTGACCGTTATAAATGGGAATAATGACAGAGACGGCGATCGGATGGGGGATTTGCATGGTGTCTAGAGTCCAGAGGGTTGAGTCTAGGACGACGAAACTAGGTTTAGTATGGGCAACGACAATGGAAGAATCACAAGATAGACTAGGCTGCAGGGCATTTATAGAACTTTTATTAAGACGAGGTTGCTTGGAATGAGTCGAGATTCTGATTTGAGTAAGGAAAAATTTTTAGCGCCTCATGCTCCGTTTCGGGGAGAATTTTCGCCTGAGCATTTAGTCTTTGATGCCAATCTTCAAGAATTTGCCCAGCGAATTTCAATCTTGTGCAATTTGGAAACCGCTGGGAAGATTCCGCCCGATGAAGCTTATCAGAAAATTAAGCAGCTCTGGAACGAGTTGCGCGAGTCAAAACACAATTTACTAGATTCGTGACGAGAAATAATCGGTCACAAGCGTAACAATCCGATCGGCGGACTTTCCATCCCCAAATGGACTAATTGCACCTGCCATTGCGTCATAAGAGTTCTGATCACTTAACAGCACACTGACTTCAGTTAAAATCCGATGGGTATCGGTCCCAATCAATTTGGCCGTGCCCGCCATCATCGCTTCTGGTCGTTCCGTGGTTTCCCTTAGTACCAGTACAGGTTTGCCCAAACTCGGTGCTTCTTCTTGGATGCCGCCGGAATCCGTGAGCAATAGGTACGATCGTTTCATCGCCCCGACCAATTCCACATAGTCCAACGGCTCCGTCAAAAAGACGCGAGGATGACCGCCCAACATCGTCGTTAAGGGTTCGCGGACGGTGGGGTTTCGGTGCAGAGGTAATAAAATTGCGGTGTCAGGAAAAACTTCCAATACTTTGAGCATTCCATTCGCAATGTCCTTTAATGGTTCGCCCCAGTTTTCGCGGCGGTGGACGGTGGCCAAAATAACCCGGTATTTACTCCAGTCCAGTCCTGGAATTTCACAGGGAGGATTGCGATCGGCAACCTGTAATAACGCGTCAATTACAGTGTTGCCTGTTTGATGAATGCCGCTGAGAACGCCAGATTTCCTCAAATTTTCGGCAGAGAGACGAGTCGGAGCAAAATGTAATTGTGCAATTTGAGACACCAAACGACGGTTGGCTTCTTCGGGGAATGGATTAAGAATATTGTCAGTGCGCAATCCCGCTTCAACATGGCCGATCGGAATTTTTTGATAAAACGCGGCGAGGGCGGCAGCAAAGGCTGTGGTGGTATCCCCCTGAACCAGGACGATCGCGGGGTGTAGTTTTTCAAATAACTCATCAAGTCCCCGTAATGCGTTGCAGGTGATGTCGGTGAGCGTTTGTTTTGGCTGCATGATGGCCAAGTCGTAATCGGCATTTAGATCAAATAATTGCATCACTTGGTCCACCATTTCCCGATGTTGTCCCGTGAGAATGACCGTGGTGTGAAATTGGGGCGATCGTTTAAAGGCTTGAATGACTGGAGCCATTTTGATCGCTTCGGGCCGAGTCCCGACTGTAATGCAAACCGGGATGGGGGATGAGTTCATGGCAGGATGATATATAAAATAACCGTACAACTGTTCATTAATGCTAATGGCTGGAGGCCACGATCGCAGCCTCTCCAAAGCTAGACTTTCGCGTAGATGCAACTTTGAGTAGTGAATACAGGCAATAAATACTAATAGATAATCTTTACAATTAAAGCTGCAATAAAAAAAGCTCAACAGTATTGTCGAGCCTTAAGACCATTCCATTTAGTTCTAAGTATTAACTAGTTCTAAGCACTAACCTTTGAGATTGCAGGTTAATGGGCAAGAAGCATAAACAGAGAGAGTTTCAGGGTTAGCTTGGCCGTTCAACCAACGAAGCCATTCAATTTCTTGAGGGTGAATTCCTTTCAGGGTCAAGAAAGCTGATGCCGCCAAGATTCCCACAATATGAAAACCAATGAATCCGATCGCTGTCATCAACATTGCGCTAGTGGGCATAATTGCATGAAGCGTCACAGCCGTTAAAGATCCAACTGCAACCACAAGCATCAAAATTGGGAATCCAATCACAAGCATACAAACGGTTAGTACGAATGACCAGACCAAGATGCTTTTGATGGTAGTCACGAGTTGAAACTGGTTTGCAGTAGTCGAGCTGTTAGCAAATGCCATAGCCGTATCCTCCTAGAGGGGTGGTAAAGGTATTAGAATCAGTTCAAAGCTTTGTTATGCTAGGCGAGAAGGTTGATCCTTTGGGCGATCCCGGCCTTCAAGCAGATATGAATTCGTTGATTTGAATATACCGTGAAGTTTCTTCGATCGGAAGTAGATTTTAATAAAGTTTACACTTCGTAGGAAAGCGGGTGCCTACAGCATCTTCAGATAGATCAGTAGTCATAGGGGCGATCGGGTTGGGGAACGAGTTTAAGTTGACTCGCTTGAATTACAATTTGTCGCTGGTCGGCTAGGGTCTCGACGATAATTGTGCCTTCAACATCAACCCAACCGTCAGGTTTGTAGGAAGACCGATCTCCTGTACTCAGGCGCACGGGTAGACTGATGGGATAAGCATCCGCTGCGCAACAGGTGATAATAAACCGGGTGATCCTAAAATATTGGGGTGATAAATTATCGGGATGGACCACAAATCCTTTCACATTCACCTTTTGGCCGATGTAAGTGTCTGGCTCGGGCACCACTTGTAATGTGCGGATCCAGTCTACTAGACTACGATTTTCAGGCTTCGTCATGGCGTGAAAAGATTGAGGCTTGACTTGAGTATTGGTAATTATTTCACCAACCCCGCGCTGGATAGCCGTTGTGCTGTTGAAGGGCTGCGGCGTAATACATAGGGCAACGATCGCGACCCCAAGAAGCAAAAAACTTCCCACGCCATTGGGCAATAAACTTAAGTGAGGCACGATGGGCAATGGCTGCTTCGATCGCGATTGATTTACCAGCGTCCAAGCCCGATAAGCGGCGATCGTCAGCAATAAGATTCCTGAGATAAATGACAGCGGGTTGTAGCTAGGATGAATCAGCAGACTCAGTTTTTGCGTGAACCAATACTCCAACAACAAAATTCCCCAAGCCCCGATCGCGGCAATGTCTGTCCATGCGATCGCTTTTGGAGAAATCTTTAACGAATTAGACCGGGCCGGAGCCATTCAGGAGCCTCACCAGACGATATAAGAATTTTTGGGACACTTTACAACTTATGCCAGGACGGAGATTTGAACTCCGGACACGTGGATTTTCAATCCACTGCTCTACCAACTGAGCTATCCCGGCTTGCTAACTTTTCGCAAGCGCTTAATTAAGTTAGCAAACCTTAGGGATGTTGGCAAGTCTTCTTTCTGATTTTTTTGAAATCATCGTGTTTCTCAGGGGGGGAGACGATCGTAAGGCAAAAACCGTGAGTACAATGGATGGGTAAAAATAGACATCAGTTCTGCTGTAGAAGAGAGTATGACCAGTCGCCGCCGTTCAACGCCTTGGATTCAAATTTGGGCGCGTCCCATTATTGGTGGAGTTGCAGGTCTGGGCTTCCTGAATACTGCCTATCTGACCTACATGAAGTTTTTCGGTGGGGACACTGCCTGTGGGACGGGAAGCTGCCGTGTGTTGGCAAGTCCCTATGCGGTGTTCTTTGGGCAACCGTTGTCATTATTTGGGATGTTGGCTTACGCGGGGATTGTTGTGCTGGCGATCGCCCCTCTTTTTGTGAATGAAGACAGCAACCGATCGCTTAAGCGCAGCTTAGAAGACAAAACCTGGATGCTGCTATTTCTAGGCACAACGGGCATGGCTCTGTTTAGCGGCTGGCTCATGTACATTATGTTTTCGCAATTCGTGGCACCTCTGGGACTCGCTGGAGTCTGTCCGTTTTGTTTGGCCTCCGCCACCTTCGCCGTCATTATGTTTGGTATGACGCTGTTGGGACGGGACTGGGACGATAAGGGAACGCTGATTTTTCAGGGAATTCTGGTGGGAATCGCGACTTTGGTTGTGACCTTTGCGGGGAGCGGAAGCCTGACATCGGCAGCGCCTACTACCGGAGCCATTACAAATGCGGCTGGTAATACGTTCTTCTTGGTAGATACGACTTCGGGTGATTCTGAAACCCAACTGGCTAAGCACTTGAAAGCAACAGGGGCAAAAATGTATGGCGCTTATTGGTGTCCCCATTGTTGTGAACAGAAGCAGCTTTTTGGCAAAGAAGCCATGAAAGAATTTAACTATGTTGAATGCGCTGATGATGGTAAAAATGCCGACGCGAAAGCTTGTGCCAGCATCCGGCCAGAAGCTGAAAAGCAAACTGGACAGTCCTTTGGGTTCCCGAGTTGGGAAGTGGGAGGGAAGTTTTATGCAGGTCGTCAAACCTTGGCTGATTTAGCTAAAAATTCAGGCTATACGGGACCAAAGGATTTCAAAAATGCATTCCAGGTCTGTCGTCAACCCTAGTTATGTATGGGTTTTTCTACAAAATAATCCAGAACTTAAAGCGATCGGGACTTTTTGTCATTTCTTAAATGGCTTGTTTCGATCGCAATCTTCCAAACATGACGCACAATACAGACACTTATTTTGTGGTTCTGGGGCTAAGCTGATGAATACCCGATTAACTACTCGATCGCTTCTCTTGTGTGCAGCCTTGGGTTTGACTGCTGTCGTCACTCTTTTGCCTAGCCCCCAGAGCGCCAACGCCTACATTGCCCGCCAAGAGATTCGGGTTGAACGTCTCAAAAATGAATCCTATGGGTCATTTATTCGACGATCGGAACTGGTGCTGCGGGCCGCTCTTCAACGAGGCTTCGATCGGGATGTGGTCATGAGTTCGATGTTTATTTTTATCATCGGTCAACATCAAGGAATGGAAGCGCCCGTTATGAGTGTCGAAGTCAGCCGATCGCAATGGCAAAGCCGTCCTGATGTGCGGGTTTGGGCGACTTATTATCGAATGTCTCAGATGTTATTGGGTTTCGGTGATGCTTCAACGCCAGACCTCCTAGGAGGAACATCTCCCATCCAGCCGTTTTCCCCTTCCACGCCCCAACCGATTAAACCATTGCCCTTGTCTCCGACTAATCCCTCTCTAAGAACCAGAAAAATGGTCACTCCAACCCCATCTCCAGTGCCGACGACAGTGCCAGTCAATCCACTCCCCGATCCCACTCCTGCGGCTCCTCCTGTGCCCTAATTTTTGACAAGTTTGGATATCCTTCTAGTCCTGTCACTTAATGCCACCGTGAACTCAACTCCTGAATCTCCGATCGATCCCCAAATGCAGCAAGCTATAGAACGTCTTCACCAATTGACGGTGTGGGGACGATGGGCCGTGGTTACGGGGCTGTGGCTGACGGTGGGGAGTTGGAGTCTTTGGCAAATGCGGAGAGTGTGGGAAGTGGCCTGGGAGTATTTCACTTGGTCGGCGATTCGGGTGGGGATTATGTTTCATCCGTTGGCGACGATCGGGTTGGGCCTCTGTATCGGCATGACGCTCAGTGTTTTGATTTGGCAAAGTCGCAATATTCTTTGGGGATTGCCAGAGTCTGAACAACTATGGCTTCAGCAGCGAGTTCTCAAAATTCAGCAACAGGGTCCGTCCCATCCGCTGTGGGCTAAGGTTTATGGTGATCACTCGAAGACCAATCAATCGAACTAAAGGATTCTATGCAGTTAAAGACGGTAGTGATTACCTACAAAGCAGGCAATCGGATCGCAGAACGGACAGCAAGGCAAAGTGCGGAGGTTCTCGAAGCTAGAGGTTCGACGGTTTTAGTGGGCGCTTCGGGAGCCTATGACAATCCCTATCCGGCATTTATTGCTTGTAGCGATCGACCGATCGACCTAGCCGTGGTGTTGGGGGGGGATGGAACCGCATTGGGGGCAGCGCGGTATTTAGCCCCTGAAGGGATTCCGATTTTGGCCGTTAATATTGGTGGGCATTTAGGATTTTTGACTGAATCTGCCGATCAGTTTGATAGCGAAACAACCTGGGACCGTTTGGCGGACGATCGATATGCGATTCAGCGACGAATGATGTTGCAGGCGACGATGTTTGAAGGGAACGATCGTTCTAATCTTGAACCCGTGAGCGACAGATATTTGGCCCTGAATGAGATGTGCATCAAACCCGCTTCCGCCGATCGGATGGTCACTTCTATTTTGGAAATGGAAATCGATGGGCAAGTGGTGGATCAATATCAAGGCGATGGCTTGTTGATTGCGACCCCAACGGGCAGCACTTGTTATACGCTGGCGGCCAACGGTCCGATTGTGCATCCGGGAATGGAAGCGATCGTCATTACTCCCATTAATCCCCTAAGTTTGTCGAGTCGGGCGATTATTATCCCAGCGGGCTGTGTCGTTAGCGTTTGGGCATTGTGCGATCCTGATTTGACGACCAAACTTTGGATGGATGGGGTGATGGCAACAACGCTGTATCCCGGTCATCGGGTCGATATTCGCATGACCGATCGGAATGCGGAATTTGTTGTTTTGCGGGAGGATTATTGCTATTACCGAACGCTACGGGAAAAGTTGCATTGGGCGGGTGGCAGAGTTCGCTACGGTCATGAATTGCGAAATTAACTTTTTAGAAACCCAGTCTTTCTAATGCACAGCAGCAATTCCAAATTCGGAACGGGTTTCAAGCTCTGAAATTTTTGAATTTCTGCCACATAACG
>JAYUEW010000314.1:0-5222 GCA_043739045.1 Synechococcales cyanobacterium | reverse complement strand
TCGGAATGCTAGTCATTCTTCCATAACCCGTGCAACCCGATTATTTGGACACAACCTACCAAATCTACTTTCTTTTCTTTAGAGAATCACCCCTACCTTGTGAAGGGGGACTAAGAGGTGAATTTAAAAAATGGGGCTAGAGTTTTTTGATACCAACGGAAGGACTCTTCAAACGTCCTCTTACAACCCGATCGCCAGATCCAAGATTCGGTGCGCCATTTCCAGTTTTTCACACAGCCGAATCGGCACCTGTTTACCCGATCGATCGCACCACACCGCCTGATTGACATCACTCCCAAATCCGCCCTGAGCTTGATCTATTGGATTAGCCACGATCGCATCCAATCCCTTTCGTTTCATTTTTTCCAATGCAGGTGGTATGAAATCCCCAGTCTGAGCCGCAAATCCGATTATTTTTTGATGGCCTGATTTATTTTTTGATAAGCTCGCCACAATATCGGGGACTAGGGCTAACGGTAAGGCGCTTGGCAATTCTGCTTTGGGTAGTTTGTAATCTCTATAGTCAGCAGGTTTCAGGTCAGCCACTGCTGCACACATGATCACCCAATCATTATTTGGTAAGTGCGATCGGAGTTCTCGCTCCATTTTTTCTGCCGTTGATGCCGCAATAGCCCGAATTCCCAACGGCAATGGTCCCGGTAAAGTGCCATAAACCAACGTCACCTCAGCACCCCGATCGCGAGATGCCAACGCTAACGCCAGCCCCATCTTCCCAGTGGAGGGGTTGCCTAAAAATCGCACTGGATCTAAAAATTCTTGGGTCGCTCCCGCACTAATCAAAACCCGCTTTCCCGCTAAATCCCGTTCACTCGTATAAAGCAACGATCGGATCTTCACCAACAACTCCTCTGGCTCAGCCATCCGCCCGGTCCCAATGCGATCGCAGGCCAGCAATCCGCTTCCGGGATTAGCGGCATGATACCTGTTGTCCTGCAAAATTAAATTCCAATTTCGCTGAACCGATCGTTGCTCCCACATATCTGTGTTCATCGCGGGAGCCAACAGTACCGGGCATTTGGATGCCAAAACAACATTTGTCAACAGATTATCGGCCAACCCATAGGCCAATTTCCCCAACGTATTGGCCGTCAATGGGGCAATCACAATCAACTCAGCCCATTCACCCAATTCAATATGCAGCGGCTTGCCATGAGTAGGTTGCCAAAAATCACGATCGCAGTAAGCAGCCTGACGACTCAAAGTGGAAAACGTCAACGCCGTCACAAACTCCTGGGCCGCATCCGTCATCACCACTCGAACCTGCGCACCCGCCTTAGCTAAAGTAGACACAACCTGCGCCGCTTTATAGGCCGCGATCCCGCCGCCAACCCCGACTAAAACCCGTCGATCGTTCAACATACGTGAATTTTTACTAATCCAAAAATGAAATTCCCCCTTATTTCCGGTCCCCCCTTCACAAGGGGGCTAGGGGGGATCTCCAAACTACGACTCGTCAAACGCCACCATGTCCAGCAAATAATAATATTCCTCTACCATCTCTGGCCGCTGAAATGCGATCGCCCGCAATAAATGCCAATCATTCAAACAATCAAATGCACTCGCATAATCATCTTGCTCAAGACGATTAGCCAACTCAGTCACTTCGTCTTGCGTCAACACTTCCACATCGAGGGACTCTAAGGTTAAGGTCGCCATATTAATCGCCTCCAGTTGATTCTCGTTACATATCATACGTCAGGTTCACACGTCCGGTCCATCAAAACACCAACCCAGCAAAGCGCTGCATAATCGTCAGGCCATTGGGAGTATCAGTGATTTGCCGATAAATATAATCCGGATCAAAGCCCTCACTCTCCAACCCCGATCGCGCATACTTAGTGTACGCCTGCATTACGTCGGTCGAAAACTCAGGATGAAACTGCATTCCCCAGACCCGATCGCCATAGCGAAATGCCTCAAACGGAACTCGATCGCTACTGGCCAACAACACAGCATCCGGAGGCAATTCCATCACCGCCTGACGATGGCTCAACTGCACTAAAATTTGCTCTGGTAAATCATGTAATAGTGCATCCTCTTGCGCCGATGGATGCAGCTTTACGGGTAGTGTCCCCACTTCCCGCCCATCGGCCATGTAATCCACCGATCCGCCCAGCGCGTAAGCAATAAGCTGATGGCCATAGCAAATCCCTAAGGTCGGAATTTGTTTATCTGCTGCGACTTTGATCCACTCCGCCGAATACTCGCTCCAGTCATGATGCTCCGTTACCATGGCATGTGATCCCGTGATCACTACCCCACTCACCTGATGAAACTGAGGAAGCTGCTCCCCAACACTCACGTCCACCGTCTCCACTTGACTACGACATATCGCCAACGCCTCAATCATCCAATCTTCAAAATCGCCTCGCTGCTGCTGTAGCTCGGGCATGGTTCGTCCGGTTTTGATTACAATCAGTTTTGACATGACTTCGGAAATATGTTCGGGGTATGGGGTGCTATCATCCCATCAAACCCGCTATCCTAACGTTTAAGAGAAACAATTAAGAAAAATAATGAGAGGTAGTATTGTGACGCAGCAACAGGAGCCTGACACGGAAGCAGATGAATTACGATCGGCTTTAGAACTGGCCACGGATGAAGAACTCCGGGAACTCACCGAAATTCTGTTTCGCCCCAAATACAATCCGATCGATTATTTGATGCCTCAACGACCAGTGGAATTCGCGGACAGGGCCGAGTGGATCACTGAACTAGAAAACCGCTTTCGTTTTTTAGCCGCCGACGGATTAACTGTACTGCAACGCCAAACCCATCGCATCAGCTATCGCCAAACCTTACTCCAAGTTTGCCGTCATCTCAAGTTGCCCTATCAAGGCAGCCTCAGTGCAGCGGATCTTGAAGCCGAAATTTTCCTGCATCTTCTCAGCAGTGCTTGGAAAAGCTTACCCACTGATCAAAAAACAACTCTGACAAAGCGCGTAGAACGATCGCTCACGCATACAAAACTCTGGTACGAGTTACCCAACACACTGCAACGTGATCCCATGAGCCTGATGCTAAAGGGAGGTAGCGCTATTGCCGTTAGCTCAGTTATTAAACCGCTCCTACTACAACTCATCGCAAGACAGTTTGCCCTACACTATGCCCGCCTTCAAGTAACCCAATCCGCTCTTACTGCCGGAAGCCTGATTCAAAGACACTTCACCGCAAAACTCGCTCAACAAGGTATGGCGATCGCGACCGCTCGTTATGGCGTAACCCGCAGTATTTTTTCCGTTCTTGGGCCTGCGATGTGGACGTGGTTTTTGGCAGATTTAGGCTGGCGATCGATTTCGACTAACTACGCCCGGATTATTCCCAGTATTTTTGCGATCGCCCAAATTCGTCTTTTGCGAGGTTCAGACGAACCCGAATTACTCGAAGCCTATCCATAAACAGCCTCCTCTATGAAAAATGGAGAACTAAACTAAATTAGCCCTCCATTTTTATGATTACGACCCTTCAGTTCTCAGGATTCTATCTGTAACTTCAACATCAATCTCTAAGCATTTCCAGCCATCTGAGCAGCAACTTCTGCCGCAAAATCAGTCTCTTCAACTTCAATGCCTTCACCCAAGACGAACCTTGAGAAACGACGAATTTGAATATTTTCGCCCAAAGCAGCTACTTGTTGTGTGACCAAGGTACCAACCGTAATGTTTTGGTCCTTAATGTAAGGCTGATCCACAAGACACAACTCTTTCAAGCGTTTGTCTATGCGACCTAGGACAATTTTTTCTTTCATAGCCTCTGGCTTGCTAGCCAGATCATCCTTGCCCATTTCGATCGCCTTTTCCCGTTCAACCAAGTCTGCTGGGATGTCTGCCAAGCGAACATATTGCACCGTTGGGCAAGCTGCGATTTGCATCGCAATATTGTTAACCAACTCTTTGAATGCATCATTACGAGCAACAAAGTCAGTTTGGCAATTCACTTCCACCAACACACCAATCCGTCCACCCGTGTGAATGTATTGGCCAACCAACCCTTCTGCGGCAACCCGATCGGCTTTTTTACCAGCAGCGATCATATTCTTTTGACGAAGCCAGATCTCAGATTGCTCCATGTCACCGTCATTTTCTTGGAGTGCACGTTTGCAATCCATCATCCCTGCGCCCGTCTTACGCCGCAGTTCTTGCACTGCCTTTGCGGTAATATCTGCCATGATTCTAAAATCCTAGTTTCTGCTTTCTAAACCCACCAAACGGCAGGGATTTAATTTCTATTCTCAACGATCGATACGTAAGGCAACAATCGAACCTCCCAAGACTAGCTCTAATTCAGAAAATCTAGTGTCGGGAGGTTTACTCTGCCGATTTTTATATCGACCATTTAACTCCAGCTAAAATCAAGGGTCTTAGCCTTCGCTAGTCGCCGCTTGTTGCTGTTGAGCTTCTTCGTCTTCATCTTCGTAGTCTTCGTAGTCTCCACCGTCATAGCCTTCTTCCGGTGCAACTTCACCGTGACGACCTTCGTAGATGGCATCGGCCAAACGACCCACAATCAATTTGATGGAGCGAATCGCATCATCGTTTGCAGGAATGGGCACATCAACCGCATCCGGATCGCAATTGGTATCCAACAAGGCAACGATCGGGATGTGAAGCTTCTGGCATTCTTGAACGGCGTTGTATTCACGACGCTGATCCACCATGATCACCACATCAGGAATCTTGCGCATGTGTTTGATTCCGCCCAGATATTTCTGAAGCTTTTCTAATTCACGACGCAATACCGCTGCTTCCTTTTTAGGACGCATATCCAATGCACCGCTTTCTTCTAAGCGCTCTAGCTCTTTGAGGCGATCGACGCGGGTTTTAATGGTGGCCCAGTTGGTCAGCATTCCGCCGAGCCAGCGCTGATTCACATAATAAGCACCACAACGAGCGGCTTCTTGAGCAATGATGCCTGCGGCTTGACGCTTGGTTCCAACGAACAAGTATTTTTTACCTTGCTCAGATCCAGCACGGACAAAATTAAAGGCTTCATCCATCAAACCAGCGGTTTGCACTAGGTCGATGATGTGAACACCGTTGCGGGCTGCAAAGATGTAAGGCTTCATCTTAGGATTCCAGCGACGGGTCTGGTGCCCAAAGTGAACACCAGATTCCAACATTTGTGCCAAAGAAACTACGGGCATTTATTTTCTCCTTTCGGGTTATTCCTCCACCTAGATGTACGATTCAGGCTGATTCGAT
>JAYUEW010000313.1:0-3350 GCA_043739045.1 Synechococcales cyanobacterium | reverse complement strand
TAGCCTTTTATTTGTTGGAGAGTTGCTGCCATGGATAGTTCCTACTTCGATGAAAGAGAAGTGCCGTAAAAATTCGTCGTGATTATGGTAGCTCTAATTGTCAGATCTGCTGATGACAAGTTGTTATTCAACAGGTGATGTGGACTTTTAATGCTTGCTCGATTTGCTCATATAGACGATCGGTGCTTTGGGAGTTATCGAGAATAATATCAGCAGCATTGCACTTTACTTGAATATCAAGTTGTGCCTTAATTCGTAAGTTTGCTGCGACTTGGGTTAATCCCGATCGATCGCAAAGCCGTTGGAGTTGCTGGTCTGGATGGCAGTATATCACCCATATTTCGTCTACGAGTTGGGTCATTGATGTCTCAAACAATAGGGGGACAATCCAAAAGATAGGACGTTGAACAGGGTGATGAGGATGTTGATGGTTTTGAATAGCAGCGTTGTCTTGAATGAACCGATCGCTATCCTGTTGCATCCGAACTCTGACTTCTGGGTGAATTTGATTATTTAGCCAAGTGCGATCGTCGGGTTGCGAGAAAATGATTTGTCCAAGTTTGGCCCGATCGAGGCTTTGGTCTGGTAATAAAATCTCAGGCCCATAGCGTCGAGTGATGGCATTGAGAATAGGGGTTCCGATCGCGACTGCATCTCGGGCATAAGTATCTGCATCCAAAACGGTCAAACCATAGTGAGTTTCGAGTCGGTTTGAAACGGTGGTTTTTCCCGTGGCAATGCCGCCAGTAATCCCAATTATTCGAGAGGTGATTGAATTCATGAATTAACTTCTCTCTAGTTTGGGTTCGCTAAGCGATCGAATTCCTGCCAACACAACAACATCGATCGCGGAATATGAAAACAGCCTTTCCATTTACCGCCTTTTAAATTAAGCAGCACTTCACCTCGACGATTTAAATAGCCAAACCATTCAGGATGATCGGGATCTTTAAACTTAGACCAAGTATAGTCATGGACTTTTTCATACCAATCCCAACATTCCGATCGGCCCGTCAATCTAAATCCCATCGCTAATGCAACCAATGTCTCAACATGAACCCACCAGAGCTTTTGATCCCATTCGAGTTGCTGAGGCGGATGGCCTTTGGAATCCATAAAATAATAGAGTCCACCATACTCTGAATCCCAAGCAAAATTTAAAATATTCAATACAACATCGATCGCTTTATTGATCAAATCCCGATCGCCTTTACGATTTGCAATATCCATCATGAACCACATCGCCTCAATGCCATGGCCGGGATTAATCAATCGTCCATCAAAACAATCTAAATGCGATCCATCTGGCAGTACATTTTCAAACATCAATCCCCGATCGTGATCGAGAAAGTCGTTCATTACTTCTGTGACTGTTGCATCTAATACTCGATTTAGGGTATTTGCTGGTAATAACCAATCCATTTCTAATGTGAGATTTGCTAATATCATCGGCACGGCTAATGATTTGAGCGATCGGGTTCCAAGGTACGCTTTGTTATAGTTGCCTTTGGGATTATCTTTACGCCGAAGCACATTGTTATAGGCTTGCAAGGCTACATCTTTTGCCCATTCTTCACCGGATGCTAGCGCATATTGACTGAAGGCCATGGCGGCAAAACAATCTGAAAATATATTGTAGGGTTGGGTTAATGGATTGCCCGATCGATCGAGGGAGAAATACCAATTGCCTTCTGCATCACGGCCTTTATCAGCCAGAAACATTGCGCCATGCTTTGCAATTTCTAACCAATTCTGATTCTTTTCAACGCGATTGTATAGTATTGAAAACATCCAAACTTGTCGATTTTGTAACCAAACAAATTTGTCACTATCAAACATCTGACCCGTGCGATCGAGACAGGTAAAATATCCGCCATACTCACGATCGATCGAATGAGTTTCCCAAAAAGGAATTACATTATCAAACAATGTTGATCTGTACAGTTCAGCAAGTTGTTTAAATCGGGGTTTAAGATCAGAATTCATCACAAAAGCCCTACCTAAAAACTGATTTGAAAACTGTCCCCGGTGCCCGAGATAAAACCGTTCCATCCCATCCCAATCCGGCTAGAAAGGCTTTTGCATTAACCGTTTCCACAATATCCACACCCCATTCATTCATCTGAAGCGCATCCGGTGAATCATTCATCGGCGGTGTAGATTTCAAACCACCCAATGCCAAAATTTCAGGAAATTTAGTATTTGCGGTTAAGGTACTTCGCCGCGCACTCGCCAATGCCTGAACATACCGATCGCCCATTTGAGTCGGAGTAAACTGGCGTTCTTCAAACCGCACTTCCACAACCCAATGCGCATTATCCACCAACCGACAAGTCCCACAATCTTCTAACGCCTGCACAAATACATCTGTAAATGCGGCCCTTGATAATGCCGGAATAGCAGCGTCGGTAATATCAAAATTGTGCGAGAGAAGCATTCGTGTCGTAGTCATTACGTTTTGAGTCCTACATTTATCTATAAAATAGTACTGCTTTGCACGGCTTGGTGAGAAGTTACCACAGAAAATCACGATGAGAAATTATTATGCACCATGAAATTGCGATCGTTGGGGCTGGAATGGCCGGATTAATCTGTGGGAAAATGCTGCAAGAGGCTGGGCGAGATGTCGTGGTGGTGGATAAGTCACGGGGATTAGGCGGACGGCTAGCAACCCGCAGATTAGCAACCACTCACGCAGATCACGGCGTATGCTATCTCAAACCTAAGGGCAACAGGTTCAAGGCATTCATTCAAGATTTAGTCGATCGCAATGTTGTCAGCCTGTGGAGCGATCGGTTACACACCCTGAATGCCGAGGGTGAATTGCTGCTTGATGCGAATCCCAGTGCGCGATATGCTGCGCCAAACGGTGCGACTGCGATCGCTAAAGATCTCGCTAAAGGCTTAACAGTCGAGCTTGGTCAGGTGATTAATGCGATTCGTCCGATCGATCAAGGCTGGCAACTCACGAGTCAAAATCCCGACTTTGATTTGACGGCTTCTATAGTAATTCTGGCTATTCCCGCTCCACAAGCCTTACCACTCGTGCAAACGATTGCAAATTCTGAATTCATACAACAAATCGAAGATGTAACCTTCGCACCATCTCTCACGGCGATCGCGGCCTATTCTCCAGAACTCCGATCGCAATTCACAGCCACAAATTTACGCGGTGTTACTTGTGACGACAAAATTCTCGGCTGGATTGGCTTCGACGGTACAAAACAACTCAATCCAACTCAACCGACAATCATCATTCAAAGCAATGCTAAATTTGCAACCACTCATTTTGATTCAACCGATTTACCTGCAATAGCTCAACAATTATGCGATCGGGCCGCTGAGGTTTT
>JAYUEW010000312.1:0-7474 GCA_043739045.1 Synechococcales cyanobacterium | reverse complement strand
TCACCATAATTCGCCACGGCCCGACGATCGCCTAAACTGATCAAATTTAAATAGCGAGATTGTGGATTAAAGCTTTTTAATGATTGATTAGCGAGACTTTGCCGTAGGTTGTGGCCGATTATCTTTCCTTGTCGTACGGCAAATACACCTGCTTTTGGTCGTGGAGTAGTTTGTATTGTGGCAATATCACCACTTGCGAAAATATTTGAATGGGAAACCGATCGCAGTGTCGAATCGACCAAAACAAATCCCCGATCGTCCGTCATAATCCCTGAATCACGAATCCACTGCGGCGAAGTAGCTTGGGTTGCCCATAGACTTACATCACAGCTTAAAGTAGAAGAGTATTCCCCTGAATTCAATGTCAAGTTCACACCATTTGTATTCTCTTGAACGGAATTCACTGCTGTATTAAAGTAAACCCGAATGGATCGGGATTTAAGTTCCCGTGTTAGTAAAGTTTGTATTGATTTAGATTGACTGGGTGCAATGGTCTGACTACGACAAATCAAACTTAAATTTAATTGATTTCCTAGACGTTCTTTTAAACTCAATGCAACTTCGACTCCACCTAAACCTCCACCGACGATCGCCATCGATCGCGTTTCAGGCAGAGTTTCAGAGAGTCCCAATTTCAAATAAGGCTCTAATGAATTGAGCAATAGTCCCATCGGCTTCATAGGAATAATCCGTTGGCTGGTCATTGCTGGAATTTGTGGCGTACTGCCAATGTCTAGAGAAAGAAGATCAAATCCGATCGCGCCATGGTTTCGACAAGTAACACATTGCTGGGCTAGATCCAGACCGATCGCCTCATCAAGTACAACCTTTATCCCCAAAGCTTCCGCCAGAGCTGCCACATTAATTGCGCAAGCTTCCCGATTCCACCAACCCGCTAAATGACCCGGTACAGACCCAGAATAGACGGTCTGAGCGTTGGGAGTGATAAGGGTGATGTCGGCGATCGGGCAATGACGTAAGGTTGCCGATTGGTGCAGCCAACTCAAAAGCGCAACACTATGACTATGGCCACCACCAATGAGAACAAGTTTTGAAGGCATCATAACTATTAATAAAATTAATAGGATAAACATTAAAAAAAGAAACCGATCGTACCGTATCTTGAGAACCGAACAAAAAACAAGTTCAGGGTCTAAAAGTAAGTCCCCATGAGGTTTATACGACTTATTTCCTATCGGTTATCCGATGAAAAGGGACTAGGAATTTAGCTTGTAATTTGCGAAGATTCATTTGTGGGCAAACGAAGCAAAGCAAACGCCTCTAACTCACAAAACAAGTTAGAAAACAAACTTACTCCAAAGGCATTCAATATGACATTTCCACTAGAATCTCTTTACAACTGGTATCGTGATATTGTCGCAAATCCTAAATATCGTTGGTGGGTAATTGGTGGAACGTTGCTTTATGTTCTCAGCCCGATCGATCTTATTCCAGATGTATTTCCAATCATCGGACAAATCGACGATGCCGTCGTAATTACGCTTCTCGCCACCGAAATTGCATCCCTACTTAAAGATCGCAATGCCAACATGAAACAAAAACGATCGGACCAAGCCGCTACTGAGCAAGCCGCCACTGATCCATCTGCCCAGTCCGTCGATGTCAATGCTGTCGAAGTTCGCTAAATCTGTCTTCAAACAATTCTCAATTCTTTAGCACTTATCAACAGGCTATTCAACCATGACGACCTATCCCCTTCAAATTCTATACACTTGGTACCGCAAAATTGTTGCAAATCCCAAATACCGATGGTGGATTATTGGGGGTACGTTGATGTATTTGATTAGCCCGATCGATATTTTACCGGATGTATTCCCGATCGTCGGCCAAATTGATGATGCCGTATTAATTACCCTAGTTGCATCAGAGATTAGTTCTGCGATCAAAGATAGAAATGCCATGCTGAGACAACAGCGATCGGAGGCTAAAACCGTGAAGATGCCCGAAAAAGAATCGGCTTCTACCGATCACTTCGTGGACGTTTCTGCCGTGGAAGTTATGTAGATTAAAGTAATGCAACTTACCAACCTAATCTTCCAAAGGACTCAGATATCGGAGTCCTTTTTAATGACTATATTTAATCGTCAAATGCTTACCGCACCGCTTCTGAGAATATCTGATTATTCTTTGTCCTTTACATAATGGCACTACCCAAAAAATACTGATCGTGTCATCGCCAATTCTGCACCTGTGATGGATGACTCCACAGTAAAGCGATGTAGCGGTAAATCTTGAAGACTAGACTTAGGATGAATTGAACCGGAACCTGTGAGTTCACTAATTGGTGAAGATTCCGCTTGTGATTTTTGACGACTCCGAGTCATCCTGCCCCCTGACTTTCAACAGCCCAATCTCATGTAATGTGTTAAATATGCCCTAAAGCAGGCATTACCGACCCACCTAATCCGCAGGCGTGACCGATCGATATGCTGAGTTATCTCAAAGGCAGTCTCATCTATAGCCAAAAGTCACCCAACAACCGGGTCGTCATAACGGTGGAGGTAAACGGTATGGGCTACGATGTCCAAATCACGAGCCGTCACTGGCAGCAGCTCCCGCCCTTTGGTGACATCACTCAAGTCTTCACCCATCTCAATGCTCGCGAAGATCAAATTACGTTGTTCGGGTTTGCGGCTTCGGCTGAACGGGATCTATTTCGTCAGTTGGTCAGTGTCAGTGGAATTGGGCCGCAGTTGGCGATGGCGTTGCTAGATACCTTGAGTTTGCAAGAACTGGTCAGTGCTATTGTTTCTGGAAATACGCGCCTGTTGTCCCGAACGCCCGGTGTGGGCGGTAAAACGGCAGAACGCATTGCCCTAGAACTCAAAACAAAGCTTTCAGAATGGCGGAATCAGGCGGGACTGTCGGCCCAACCGAGTTCGGGTCCGGTGGCCCATATCCAGGAAGATGTGGAAATGACGCTTTTGGCGCTGGGCTATACCAATGCCGAAATTACTAACGCTCTCAATACAGTCGGCCAAAGTACGACCCTTGCCAAAACAGCAGATGCAGAGGAGTGGATTCGTCGATCGATCGCGTGGTTATCGCAGTGAGTTATTACAGTAAAAGGTGAAAAGTGATTAAGAATGCGGTTTGGCTGGGGATTGATTTTGGGACGAGTGGGGCGCGATCGATCGCCATTGATGCACAAGGGCAAGCGCTTGCCGAATGTCGAGTTCAAAATCTGTCGCAAACACCAAACGCATGGCGATCGTCTCTGGTTCAGCTTTTTGAGCAGTTGCCGCCTTATATATGCGAACGGCTAACGGGAATTGCGATATGTGGCACGTCTTCAACGGTGATGCTTTGCAATTCAAATGGCGATTCAAAGGGCGAGGCATTGCTTGAACCGTTGATGTATAACGACGATCGGGCGTTGGAAGTCTTGGAGCAAGTACGTCAAATTGCACCGCCAAATCACACGGTTATTAGCGCGACCTCTAGCTTTGCAAAATTGCTTTGGTTCACGCAACAACCCGAATTTAAACGAGTTGCATTTAAACAGGCTCATATTTTAATGCATCAGGCGGATTGGCTAGCCTTTCTATTGCATGGTCGATTGGGCATCACCGACTATCACAATGCGCTGAAACTCGGCTATGACCCTGAAATTCTGGCTTATCCTGACTGGCTTGACTCCCATCAATACCGATCGCTCTTGCCCGAGGTTCGGACACCAGGAGAGGCTATTGGCCCAATTTTGCCGAGTTGGTGCAAGAGGTTTGGGATTCCGACCCGTTGCCAAATTCATGCTGGAACCACGGATAGTATTGCGGCATTTCTCGCAAGTGGGGCCACAGAAATTGGAGAAGCCGTCACGTCTCTTGGATCCACATTGGTTATAAAGCTACTGAGCAATCTGCGTCTTGATGATGCGCGCTATGGCATTTATAGTCATCGGCTAGGCAACAGATGGCTAGTGGGCGGGGCGTCAAATACGGGTGGGGCGGTGCTACGATCGTTTTTTAGTGATGACGATCTTGTGAGATTAACGCCCCAACTGAATCCCAACTATTCTACAGGGCTAAATTATTATCCATTAACAAAACCCGGCGATCGGTTCCCCATTAACGATCCCACATTAGAACCTCGCCTTTCTCCTCGCCCAGAGGATCCAGCGCTATTTTTACAGGGATTGCTTGAAGGCATGGCCCGCATTGAAGCGGATGCTTATCGACTGCTTCAAACTCTAGGGGCGGGGGAGGTTCACCGGATTTATACAGCCGGAGGCGGAGCGCAAAATGCAGTCTGGACTCAACTTCGGGCCACTGCACTACAGAAACCTGTGACCTCTGCGGTAAATGTCGAAGCTGCGATCGGAGTGGCTCGCTTAATCCAGCCGTCTCATTATTTACAGCCGTAACGATTGGGGATGGGATGGCTCAATTTTTAGTATGCGTGTTTCTTCTATTATTTTCCCGGATTGGGAACACTAGAACTACGTAATTTTCTTCCTGTGCTGTTCCTTACTAACACCTCATGCTGAGTCGGCTCACACTCCAACTACAAAATCGCTGGATGGCGCTAAGTTCCTATCCAGAAATGAGTCCTGACTCTGGCATTCGTCAGCAGGTGAATGATAGCCATGGCGATCGTCCGCTCTATGATTCGGTGGAATGGCACCAACGATTTTGGTATCCATTGGGAGTGCCGCGTTTACTGTCTGAGTTTGTTTATGAAGTATTGGCCGAATGTTCAGGGTTAAATGTGGGGCAGTTGTTGCCGAGCGATCGGTTGATTGAGGATTTGCAGTTGCCGTTGGTTTGTTGGTTTGATTGGGAATTGGTCTGGACTGAGCAATTTACGATGCGGTTTGGATTGGAAACAGAATGGATGTTGGATATTGGGGAATTTGAGACGCTGCAAGAGTTTGTTCTAGGTCTAAATAAGCAACTCAAGCAAAAGCCCCCCAACGGTTGAACCGATTATCTTGAACAACTTCAAAACGCCTGCAACCGAAACGGCAAGGACTTGCTAGACTATTAATCTGTTTTAAGAGGTCAAATTGCTATGGGTAGGTCAGAGGTGGATGGAGAGCAATTAAATGATTTGCCCTTGGATGAGGTCCAATCGAACCAGGTTGCTAAAACAATTAAAAAAGCAAAAGGACCATTTGAATATGCAATGGCAGCGGCGATCTCTTTAGAAGCCAATCACCCAGAAGTACAGTATGTTCAGGGTTTTTTAGTATTTGCGGGCAGTCCACCCATAGAACATGCTTGGGTTGAACTTGAGTCTTGTCGGATTGATCCTAATTTACGTTTTTTGAAGAAGACGGCTAAAGAATTGTTCTATTTTTCGGCTCATTATTTGACAGTAGAAGACCTCAAGACAACAGTTGAGGAAGCCAAAGAAGATTATCCTGAAGACGATCCATTGCCGATCTATGGAAAGATGCCCTACGAATATTATGGCGATGTGATGCTAGGGGATAAGCCCTACCAAGATGCTTACGAATCCGCAAAAGCAAAATGTCGAGAGTTCGATCGTCCGACTGGTCCAGTCAAACGTACGACTAAGCAAGAGTAAAATCCACAATAAGTTCTTTTCAAGTTCGATAATTCAGGCCAATGATAAAGCGACTGTCCGCCTCTAACTAAGAAATGGAATAGATTCTATAAGTGAATTTGTTCTACAACCAAGTGGAAGCCGATCGTAACAATTCGGGAATTTCATCATCGGGTTCAAATTCAAGCTGGGTTTCTCGTAACCCTAGATACCCCGACTCTGTGAATGAGTTCAACATTCTAGCCAACGCAAACCAAACCTCCGACTCAAATTCCCAATCTTTTTCTCGGTATGCCCGACATGATATGGAATTCATCGCCCAAAAATAACTATTACGCACAATAGAACCGCCCTTTTTAAAAGGCGGCGCATCGTCTTTGTGAATATATAAAATACCTTCGCTGACTCTAGCCCGCATGATGTCTAAGCCTAGGTTCTAATTGACTCATTTCTAACGTCGCTGGCTTTAACGTCGCTGAGAAGTACCGCTATCATTGCCTCCATCGGACCAACCATTACTACGATCGACCCAATTACGGGCTGGGCGATCCGTTGCAGGCCGCTCACCCACCGGACGATCGCCTGGCTTAACTGGACGAGTCCCAGCCGCCATAACAGGCGTAGTGGCTTCCTTAGGTTTTGCTTTGCTCGCCCGCAGCTCACGACCCATCCATTCAGCTTCATTTAATTCTTCAATCGCTTTATCTTCCTGTTCATCCGTTTCCATTTCCACAAAGGCAAACCCTCGGGCCTGTCCGGTTTCACGATCCATTGGAAGCTGAACGCGTTTGACCACACCATACTGGTTAAACACCTGTGTCAGTTCATCACTCGTGACGGTGTAAGACAAATTACCGATATAAACAGACATAACAAAAACTCTTAAGACGACTGAATCTGATGGTTCTGGGAGTACGTCGTACCCGGAGAATACCGTACCATAGGATAATTATAACCCATCGAGCAATCTGGATTTTAAACTTATGATCGTGCCAGTGACAAAAGCAGTGATAAAAACAATGGCTCCATTTGGCACTTGGCGATCGCCCATCACGTCTGAACTGATTGTGGCGGGGAGCATTGGGCTTGGACCGCTGCTGCTGGACGGCGATCGGCTACTTTGGACGGAGGCTAGACCCACGGAAGCCGGACGCAATGCCCTTTGTCAGTCCCTGCTATCGAATCCTAACTTGATTTCTGAGATGACGACGGCACCCTTTAACATTCGGACAAGAGTTCATGAATATGGCGGTGGGGCATTTCTGGCGATCGATAATCAGCTTTATGCCGTGAATTACAGCGATCAACGGATTTACAAAATTACGACAGACGCTGAGCCACAGGCAATTACGACGGAAAGTTCCTATCGCTATGCTGATTTTATTTTGGATGCGGGCCGCGATCGATTAATTACGGTTCGAGAAGATCACACCAATGCTGAGGCTGATGAACCCAGAAATGAACTGGTGGCGATCGATCTTAAAAATCCCAATGCCCCGCAGATTGTTCTCGCTACAGGTCATGATTTTTATGCCTCACCTTGTTTGAGTGCGGATGGGAAATTTTTAGTCTGGCTGACTTGTGATCATCCGAGAATGCCGTGGGAAGGGACGGAATTGTGGATGGCGGAGATCAAAGACGATGGCACGATCGGCACGCCTAATTTAATTGCAGGCAGCAGCAGCGAATCGATTTTTCAGCCGCTGTGGGCCGATGATGGAATATTGTATTTTGTCAGCGATCGGACGGGCTGGTGGAATCTTTACCGTTGGCATCCGGCGAATCTGGTAGACAACCCACGTCATCCCGGTGAAATCGAGGCCATTTGCCCCAAGGAAGCTGAATTCGGGCAACCCCAATGGGTTTTTGGCATGTCGAGTTATGGACTACGTAATGCGAACGAGCTAATTGCAACCTATAGCGAAAATGGTCTTCAAAAACTAGC
>JAYUEW010000311.1:0-3749 GCA_043739045.1 Synechococcales cyanobacterium | reverse complement strand
CATAGTTTGAGCTACATCGCAGGAATTACCCAACTACGGCCTCTATGTTATTTGGTGTCGCTTCTTGGAATGTTTACTATTGTAAAAACGATCGTTTTTTAATTAATCTCGGCAGAATGCTTTGCGATTTGCTAAAGTCTAATTATTTTCAATCACTTGCGAGGAATTGATTATGGTTGCTCTACAAGACAAACCGTTTCGACTGACACCTCAGCAGTTCTTAGAGTGGGAAAAAACTCAGGAGAATCGCTATGAATATGTCAATGGTTATGTGATTGCGATGGCTGGAGGAACGATCGCTCATAATGATATTTCCCTGACGCTATATCGATTGTTGTATCCACAAGTCCGAGCTTCTCAATGCCGTATTAATGTTGCAGATGTCAAAGTTCAAATTCGACGGCGCTATCGATATCCAGATTTGGTGATCACTTGTGACGATCGTGACAAAGTAGCAACGCAACTTTTCCAATATCCTAAAGTCATTATCGAAGTTCTATCGCCCAGCACCGAATCAACCGATCGGGGTAAAAAACTACGAGAATATCTATCAATCGATACCCTTCAAGAATATGTTTTAGTCAGTTCCAACGAACCTCTGATCGAAGTTTGCCGACGGAATTCGGATGGTACTTGGCAATATATTATTTATGAATCTGGGAATGAATTGCGATTAGAAAGTTTAGAATTTACTTGTGCGATCGATGAAATCTATGAATCTATTGTTTTGGATGAGATCGTTGAAGAGCCTTTTGATGCCGAAGAACAAGAGGCTGAAGAGTAATCCTAAATAGGTTGGTCATTAGAAAAATCCTAATTGTTCATCTTCATTTGTATCTTTGTTTATAAGTGACTGATTAACTGATTCAGCTACCTTGCCACCGCCGCGTCGAAGTCCTATTGCAATTTTGCTATGTTTTTCAATTTGGCTCATCACTTGTTTAGCCCGAACAATCACAGACGGCGGTAATCCCGCTAATCGGCCTGCTTCAATCCCATAGGAGCGATCGGCCCCGCCCGGTTGAACCCGATGTAAGAATACAATTTGATCGGGTAATTCTTTTACCGTTACTTGAAAGTTTGCGACATTCGGTAAAATTGAAGCCAATTCATTTAATTCATGATAATGGGTTGCAAAAATAGTCCGCGAACGAATGTCAGAAGCCAAATATTCCGCCACCGCCCAAGCGATCGACAACCCATCAAACGTCGCCGTACCTCGCCCAATTTCATCCAGCAACACCAACGATCGGGCTGTGGCATGATTCAAAATATTAGCCGTCTCATTCATTTCCACCATAAAGGTTGATTGCCCGGTTGCCAGATCGTCAACAGCTCCGACGCGGGTGAAGATACGATCGCAAATCCCCAATTTTGCCGATCGGGCTGGAATAAAACTACCAACTTGGGCTAATAATTGAATCAATCCAATTTGGCGTAAATAGCAAGATTTTCCGGATGCATTTGGCCCAGTTAAAATCACTAAATCGGGGACTGATTTTCCCATTCCTAACTTCGTAGAATTCGGGACAAAAAATCCGGCGGGAAGTGATTGTTCAACAACCGGATGACGACCGTCTACGATGTCCAATTCTCGCCCTAGATCTTGACCACCCATTTCAGGACAGCAATAGCCTTGGTACACCGCCACTTCTGCCAATCCCGCGAGTACATCTGCCGCCGCGATCGCTTTGGCCGCCGATCGGATTGATTCAGCTTGTTCTCCGACCCGCGATCGAACTTGTGAAAAAATATCATATTCAATTCGTCCCAGTTCATCTTTGGCCAAAAGCAATCGACTTTCGCATTCTTTTAACTCGGGGGTGAAATACCGTTCTTCATTGGTTAGGGTTTGTTTGCGAATGTAATTATCGGGAACTTGATCGGCTTTGGCACGGGTAATACTCAGGAAATAACCGAAGTTTTTACTATATCCAACTTTCAATGATGGAATAGCCGTTCTAAGTCGTTCTGTCACTTCAAGATTAGCAATCCACTGTTGGTCATCTTCGACTTGTTTACGCCTATTGTCCAAGCGATCGTTAATGCCCGATCGAATTAATCCGCCATCGGTTAAGGAAATGGATGGTTTGTCTACTAAGTGCGATCGGACATCGGCAGCAATCTCATCTAGGTTCGGCGGAACAGATTGTAAAACTTGCAAATAGGGAGACTTCGCCCCACTGACCAAGGCCGCTAAGACAGGCAGTTTTTCAAGAGAATCCGCCAACGCCACCAAATCCCGAGGACTAGCGCTCCCCGATCCGGCCCGTCCAGCCAGTCGTTCGAGATCGTAAATTTGTCGCAGGATTTTTTGCAAATCTTCTCGCAGAATCCCGTCGTCAACCAATTCTCCTAATGTCTGCTGCCGTGCTTGAATGCCCATCGGACTTAACAATGGCTGCTGCAACCATCTCCGCAATGCCCGTGATCCCATAGGCGTAATGGTCCGATCGATCGCCCACAACAACGATCCATGAAACGTGCCATCTCGCTGGGTTTGAGTGATTTCTAAATTCCGCCGAGTCGCGCCATCAAGCACTAAAAATTCCGACAAGCTATAAGTAGACAACAATTGCAGCGGCACTTTGGTCGTCATTTTGGTGGTTTCTGCATCGCGGCCCTGATCCCACGATCGTTCAGATGTCCGTTCCAAATATTCCAGCAATCCCCCCGCTGCCCGTACCGCCAATGGCAATTCCTCACAGCCCAAGCCTTCTAAGGATCGCACCCGAAACCTAGTCATCAATCGCGATCGGGCTTCTGCTTGGGCAAATCCGCTTTGAGGCCGCAAGGTGTAGCAAAACTGAGGCGGCAGACAGCTTGGCAACTGATCGGACTTTTCACCGGGACGCAACAACCCAACCAAATCAGGCGCATTGGCTGGAACCAGAATTTCTGCTGGCTGGAGTCGTTGAATTTCGTGGGTCAGATTCTCAAGGCCCGTATGTTGGGCGGTGAAAAATTCCCCTGTGGAAATATCTGCATAGGCAATGCCCCAATGATGGTTTGCAATCACCACCGCCGCCAAAAAATTATTCCGCCGCGCATTCAGCATTCCCTCTTCTAGCAGCGTCCCCGGTGTCATGACCCGCGTGACTTCCCGCCGCACCAATCCCTGCGCCATCGCCGGATCCTCGACCTGATCACACAACGCCACCGAAAATCCTTTTTCCACCAACTGCGCACAATAGCGATCGACTGCATGATGAGGAATCCCCGCCAACGGCACGCGCCCGATCGACTTACCCGCATCCTTACTCGTTAACACCAGCTCCAATTCACGAGCGATCGTCACGGCATCCTGAAAGAACGTCTCAAAAAAATCCCCCACCCGATACATCAGCAACGCTTGGGGATACTGGTCTTTTGTCTCCGCATAGTGACGCATCATCGGTGACAGCGCGGTTCGATCGACTTGGTTATGATGGGTGTACTTTATGTCGTGTTTGACGAGACGATCGGGGATTTCGAGTGGGGTTTGAGACATAGGATTTGGCGAAACAAGGAGAAATAGATAATTTCAGGCAAAAAATGAACCGAACAAGGCGAAAATAGAAGCTGCACTTAATGCTGCACTAATCACTAATATAGATAGCTTATGGATAGCTACATCGGCAGAATTCCTGACGGCCTATCTCGTTCCAATCCCTACGCTACGATAATAACGATATGACGCTGCAATTCTCCACCGATCGTCTCACGATTCGCCCCGCTGAAGAACGCGATGTCATTTGGGGCGCAGATCT
>JAYUEW010000310.1:0-11851 GCA_043739045.1 Synechococcales cyanobacterium | reverse complement strand
AAATCTCGATGGATTACTTTCTAAATTCAACAATGTCCATACTCATGCCGATGATGAAGTGCGCTATATCATTGACGGAGAAGGCATCTTTGGCTTTGTTAGACCGGATGGTTCACAAGTTGAATTGACAGTACAAGCCTCTGAATATATTAATGTTCCCGCTGGGACGGAGCATTGGTTTTACTTGACTGAAAGCTCGCGGGTGAAGGCCGTAAGATACTTTGCAGGCACCAGTGGCTGGACTCCAGAATACACAACTACCGCTATTAAATTCCGTGCATAACAACGCTATGAGCATTCAAGTTGATTACCGTTTTCCTCCCGGCGTTAATGCTGAAAAGCAAGCTAAAGTAATTGCGATCGGTCAAACCGTCGGCAGTTGGGACGATCGTTTTTCCCATCGCGAAGATTCTTTCCAGCGTTATCTTGCCCAAGTGATTAGCATTGTTGGTCACGATAGCGGTCATAGCACAGCTACCATTGAGTTTCCCGTTGCAAATACTGAAGGTGATATCGGTAGTTTGCTGACCATGATCTTTGGTAAGTTTTCTATGGCGGGCGCTGCTAAAGTTACCGCTATTCGATTGCCTGAAAAGTATGGTCAAATGCCTGCTGTTGGGTTGTCCGGTATTCGTAATCGGCTCAATGTATACGATCGTCCCCTAGTGATGGCGATATTCAAACCTGCACTGGGCTTGACGGCTGACGATCATTCTGGAATTCTGAGGGAGGTTGCGGCGGCAGGATTGGATATTATTAAGGATGATGAAATTCTTGGTAATTTAGAAATTGCACCGACGATCGATCGACTTAAAGCTTGTCGTCAGGTCATTCTAGAAACAAAAGAAACCACAGATAAAGAACTTCTGTATGCCATTAATGTCACAGGCCGTGCCCATGAAATTCTCGACAACGCCAAACGATTAGTTGCAAATGGTGCGAATGCCTTGTTATTCAATGCATTGACCTATGGTTGGTCAGTATTAGAATCCCTAGCGCAAGATCCTGAAGTTAATGTGCCAATCTTTATGCATCCAGCCTTAGCCGGAGCTATGTGTGGTGCGCCGGACCACGGGTTTAACTATTCCACGATTTTAGGAACGCTTGCAGCCCATGCGGGTGCTGATGCGGTGTTGTATCCAGCTCACTATGGTAGTTTGCCTTTTGAGAAATCTGAAGAAATGAATATTCGAGATGCACTGCGATCGCGGAATGTCTTCCCCGTACCGTCCGCAGGCATTCATCCTGGTGTGGTGCCCCGTGCGATCGCTGACTATGGTAATGATGTCATTCTCAATGCAGGCACAGGAATCATGGATCATCCGAGTAGTCCGGCGGCTGGAGTTGTAGCATTTTTTGAAGCATTAGAACGAGTGAATAAAAATCAGTCGTTTAGTATTGATGAAGTGCCTGATTCTGCGTTGAAGATTGCGTTGCAAAAATGGATGGCTTAGAGGGCGGTCGAAAATCCTTGCGTTGGTATTGAAAGACCCGATCCCCCTAAATCCCCCTTGAAAAGGGGGACTATGAGTTTGAGTTTGATTCCCCCTTTTTATTCCTCAACATTCTTCTAACATTATGCCAAATCCGATCGTATTCTCCGACTTCGATGGAACCATTACTCTCAAAGATACCTTTGTTGAATTGCTTCGTGAATTTGCACCCGACCAAGCCGATGAACTCATGGGGCAAATGTATGCTCAAACTCTAACGTTGCGTGAAGGCGTGACGCGTTTATTGCAAAGTATTCCGTCTAGTGAATATCTGAATATGGTTGAATTCTCAAAACCTCATCCAATCCGATCGGGGTTTCCAGAATTTCTCGATTTTCTCGAAGCCCGAAATGTTCCTTGTGTCGTTATTTCTGGCGGGATTCGGCTCATGGTTGAAACGGTCCTAGCTGATCTAAAACCTCGATTGCTTGGGTTGCACGCGGTCGATCTCGATGGATCGGGCGATCGGTTCAAAGTTATTTCGACTTACGCAGGTGAAACTGAATTGATGGCGAAAGTCGATGTGATGGCAAAGTATGATTTTAGTGAGTCGATTGCCATTGGAGACTCGATTACGGATTTTAATATGGCAATGGCGGCTGATTTAGTATTTGCCCGCGATCGGCTTGCAACCTATCTAGACCAACAGGGAAAACCATACATTACCTGGAATGATTTCTTTGATATTCGTGATTACTTAATTCAACACTGGAGTTAATTTTATGACCAATACTATGACCAATACCTTAATGGTTCGAGAAGAACTTTGCTCAGCGGCTAATTACTTTCACGATCGGGGCTGGATGTGGGGAACTGGCGGCAATCTCTCGGCTCGTATTACCACCGATCGCTACTGGGTCACCGCCAGCGGCAAATCTAAAGGCACTCTCACCCCACTAGATTTCATTAATATGAATTTGGATGGGACTTGGGAACCCACTCGCAAAGGCGATAAACCATCCGCCGAAACGTCCATTCATCAAGCTATTTATTCCTTATTTCCAGATGTTCAAGCTTGCTATCATGTGCATTCAATTGAAGCAAATCTGGTCTCGAATTTCACACAGCAAGATAGCATTGCATTGCCACCCCTAGAAATGGTCAAAGGTCTAGGAATTTGGGAAGAAAATCCAACTTGCATGATGCCGCTATTTGAGAATTATTTGAATGTTCCAACGATCGCCCAAGCCATAAAAGACTATTATGCTGAAACCGAGCCGAAAATTCCGGCATTGCTTATTCGTAATCACGGGGTAACGGTTTGGGGAAAGTCTACAGAACAAGCTCGTAATACGATTGAACTGGTAGAATATATTTTCCGCTATATGGTTCTTGCCCGTCAGACTGCGGTTTAGTAATTAGTGCCGTCAAGATATTCAATCATTTTATAAGCCCCATGAACGATCGTCTTTCTACTATTCAAAATTTCGTAGCCATTGACGATCGTCTTGCCACCGCTGGACAACCCAACCCATTCCAATTTGGGCTAATTAAAGCAGCGGGGTATTCTGTTGTGATTAATCTTGCCCTGAGTAGCTCAACCGACGCGCTAAATGATGAAAATTTAATCGCAAAGTCAGCTTGGCTAGAGTATGTCCATATTCCAGTTGTATGGGAGAAGCCCACGATGATGGACTTTGAATTGTTTGTTCATGTGATGAAACGTCACCAAATCCAAAAATGCTTCATTCATTGTGCTAAAAACATGCGCGTTTCGGTGTTTGTTTATCTATGGCGGCGCATCTATGAAAAGGTTCCCCATGACATTGCCCAAGCCTCGATCGATGCCGTTTGGGTTCCAAACCCTATCTGGCAAATGTTTCTAGAATCTGTCCTCAAGCACCATGAAAATCTTTCCGAAATTCAATCTAATTTACCGAAATCCCCTTCGTAGTCCCCTTAGTCTTGTTTATTTAAAACTTATCCTGACCACATTAATTTGGGGTGGAACCTTCATCGCAGGACGAATTGCAGTCCAAGATATGGGCGTTTTTTCCATTGCATTTTTGCGGTTCACAGTAGCTACCTTACTGTTACTTGGTATTAGTACCTATCAAGGCCAACCCATTCCAACACTCACCCTCAGAGAATGGCTCGGCATAGTATTTTTGGGACTTACCGGAATAGTGGCCTACAATGCTTTTTTTCTGAGCGGCTTGAAACTGTTACCCGCTAGTCGTGCATCGCTGATTGTGGCACTAAATCCGATCGCGATCGCCCTGTCATCTGCCATCATCTTTCGAGAATCATTATCAAAGCTTAAACTCTTTGGAATTCTAACCTCTCTAATAGGCGTATCCATTATCTTATCTAAGGGGAATCCGATCGACCTGATCAAAACAGGAATTGGCAACGGGGATCTATTACTATTCGGCTGTGTTGCAAGTTGGGTAAGTTATACGCTAGTGGGTAGGCAGGTTTTAAAAACCGTATCAAACCTCACAGCAACCACCTATAGCTGTTTGATAGGCTCTGTTGCATTATTCCCAGTTGCACTACAAGAAGGGCTACTGGGCGATCTGCCAAAACTATCTTTTAATGCGGGGTTCAGCACTATATACATGGGAGTACTGGGAACAGTCGTTGCATTTTTATGGTATTCGGAAGGTATTCGCAGAATCGGGGCAAGTCGAACGGCCATATTCACCAACCTCGTCCCTGTGAGTGCGGTACTGATCGGTGTGTTTGGATTTGGTGAGCCTCTAACACGATCTGTTGCCCTTGGCGGAGCATTGGTGATTGGCGGAGTTTTTTGTGCTAACCTGCCGAACTCGAATTTTTCGAGGAGCAATCTAGTGAAATGATTTGGACGCTTCACAAGTGGCCAAGATATGGCGATCAAGATCGCTCAGTCGCCCCACAGATTTCAACCCGTGAAGACCAACTTGAATCATGGGTGCATTAACGGAAGACGCGATTAAGCTAGTACGGTCCAAGGCAATTGCAAAGGGGTTAACAGTCTTTTCGTAGGTACTAACAATGTTCAACAGCAATTGGTCATTCTCAAACCGACCATAAGCACAGTCAAAGTTTGAATTCGGTGAATAAACAGCTCCCTTAACTTCGCCTTCCTTGACATCAAAAACAAAATATGTAGCACCCGCTTGATTCGGTTGGTCCGATTCACCGTAGAGATAGGTGCCATTGGGCAGACTGTTGGGAACTGCTGCCTGAGATTGTCCACTGATACAAAGGAATGCCAGCGCACTGATTAATCCGCTCACACCACGATTTATCATCCAACCCTTGAAGCCAGTCATTTGATTTTTCATTGGGAACTCTCTCTCGGAAATTGAAGGGTTGGTCATGGTTGTGACGTTCTCAATAACCCATAGGGCTAAGAAATGGAGGACTATGCAGTCATCACGAAAATAGAGAAACCCATCTTTTTGAAGAGAGCGGATAAAGAAGTCTTCAGCCGCCGCCTGCACTCGTTCCATATAACTATCAAATCATATTCACCTTAGAGCGACAACCAACGATCGTGACAGTCCATCATCTGGCCGAGAGATCCAATTTACAAACTGGCTGCTAAATCTACTATTCCTTTCCCACAAGCAGTAGCCTCGAATCCCACTAACACGAAGCATTACAAACACGACTCCCGCCCTGCAACGATCCCCAAGTGTTTGACCTTATTGTAAAGATATTTCCATAGACTATATGTACTCATCCTCAATAAATCGCTCAAGTGCTCTAAAGAAATAGATAGTGGTTTTACATCTCGAATTGCAACAAAAAAGGGGCGAAAACACCCCTTTTATAAACATTAGTAAATATTAAATTTTGCAACATCGTTTAAGAATTGCCCTGAATTCAAAACCTTCTAGGAGGCGAGATATTCCTGCACTTGTCCTTTACGGCGACGCAGATAATCAAGGGCTTGGCGTTCCAATTGGCGAACCCGCTCGCGGCTCAGATTGAGGCATTCTCCGACCTTAGCAAGCGATCGTTCGATGCCATCGTCTAGACCGTATCGCAGCAAGAGAACTTGACGCTGCTGAGGCGTTAAATCCGCTAGCATATTATGCAAATCCTGACGAAGCAGCACTTGGGTGGTGTAGTCTTCGGGGGATGCGGTGCCGTCTTCTAATAAATCGCGTAATTCAGTGTCCTGATTGTCGCCGACTCGCATATCTAAAGAGATAGGCTGACGGGACATCGACAGGTAATCCCGAATTTCGGTGGCTTCCATGTCGAGCATTTCCGCAATCTCATTCACATTAGGACTGCGCCCCAGCTCTTGAGTCAATTCACGTTGGACACGTTTGATTTTATTCAGCTTTTCAGTAATGTGAATGGGTAGACGAATGGTGCGGCTTTGTTGTGCGATCGCCCGTGTGATCGCCTGACGAATCCACCAGTAAGCATAGGTTGAGAACTTGTAACCCCGCATTGGGTCATACTTCTCAACCCCACGTTCTAATCCCATGGAACCTTCCTGAATTAAGTCCAAGAATTCTAGGTTCCGTTTTTGATATTTTTTCGCGATCGAAACAACCAGTCGAAGATTGGCTTCAATCATCCGCTGTTTTGCCCGACGACCCCGTTGTAAATTGGCTTTCAACTCTCCCTCAGGCAGTTCAAGATGAAGGGCCAGTTCTGCATCAGTAACGGGGGATCCTTTGGTTTTAGCCAAGGCTTCACGGGCTTCCAAAAACTGCATCATCTGCTGTACTTGTTTGCCGTAGATGATTTCCTGCTCATGGGTCAACATGGGAACCCGGCCAATTTCGTGGAGGTAGGTCCGAACCATGTCGGCGGTGTAGGCCGGAGCTGGGGTCGAAGTGAGGACTTTGCTCTTGGTTTTCTTTGGGGTTGCAGTGGTCATAGTGATAAGACTCCAGTGCTTGATGAAGGCTTAAAAGTGCGGGGTTGAATCCGAATATTTAGCGGCCTGAAAATTTAATGAATGAAAACTCTAGATGTGGTATCTCGAAGTCATTTCGAGTATGGATTTATCATAAAACGAATTCTCAGGAGAGTAAAGTTCGGGTGATGGACGGTAGAGGATGGGTCACGGAGCGACACCAAATGCTAGCGTAAAGGCACCTACCTTACCGTAGAGGAGGCATGTTTCACACCTGTGTATCTGACGTGACGATTTCGTGATGAGCGTTTAAATCATGATTTGAATGACGATCGGAGAGGTAGAACGCATAAACGTACTACACTGTAACATGAAAAATCTGAAATCCCACATCTAGAATCCTAAATCTGTCTTTGCCGCTGCTGCTGCTACGAGAAGTTGGTCATGTTCGACGGTTGACCAATCCGTGTCGCCAATTTCGCCATAAAATTTCTCGTCATAGGCACGGGTTTTGATGACGACGGGCATCGGGACGGCATGACCCAGAATTAAGGCTTGTTGTTTTGAGTCAAGTTTGGCGAGGACCGATCGGAGCGCTTGGCCGCCGGAAACTCCTGTGAAAATCGCTTCAATGTCTTTCTCGTCATTTAACAAGGCCGTAATTCGGGTGCCAATTTGCGACATTACTTCATTGTCAATGCCCGAGGGTCGTTGATCTACGACTAGCAATGTGACAAAGAATTTCCGCATCTCACGGGCGATCGTCCCAAAGATTGTCTCGCCGACCGTGGCTGGATCTAAAAATCGGTGCGCTTCTTCAATGGTGATCATGAGCTGACGAGGCCGATCGAGAATATTTTTGGTTTGCAGAAAATACTCGGCTTTTCGCACATAGGCGGCATGAATTCGGCGTGAAATGATATTGGTCGCGAGCATATAGGATAAGAGATTCGATTGTGAGCCGAATTCAATGACAACGTGTTTACCCGATTCGATACATTCGAGGACTTGATTTAGATAGTTGTGGGGATAGGTTTGACGTAGATATTTCAAGTCTTCAAGACGGATTAGTTTGCGCTGAAGGGCCATGATGGAGGATTTATTTCCCATTTTCACTTCACAAAATTCTTGAATCTCTTCATTGCCCATGGCCATCAATCGGGAGATCCAGCCTTTCCCAAATTCATTTCGCAAAATCACCGCATTTTCTAAACTCGTTTCCGATAAGTTCAATTGCCCCCGCACTAACGCTAAATCTTCGACTTCGACTTGTTCGTATCCAATATAAAACTCTTGAGCATTTCCCACTCCGCGCCGCCGGGTTGATTCGACATCTAGAGTGAAAATCTCTACTTTTCCAGGAAACAATTGCGCTAAGCCTTTGACGGTACTGAAGCTTTTGCCTTCTTTAGTCGCTTCCCAGCCATACTCTGAGTGCATATCGAAAATCAAATTAACAGCAGCTTGTTTTTTAACCACTCCGGCTAGCAGCAATCTCGTTAAAAATGATTTCCCGGTGCCTGATTTGCCGAAGACACCATTGCTTCGTTCGACAAATCGATCGAGATCAATACAAACGGGAACGGGCATATCGATCGGTTCTCCGATCGCAAAATTTCGTCGCAATGGATCGTCTTCCCATCCAAAGACGGCCCGAAAGTCACGTTCACTGGCATCGTAAACTTGACTAAAATGGCTGGGAATTGTTTTGACGGGCAGTAATTCAATATCGGCGTTGGTATTGGCTTGATAGGAGGCTAGTCCTTTGGCTTTTTTGGTAGTTTTTGATTTGGTGGTTTCGATCGCGGCTTCGATTTGACGCTTGCTGGGATCGTCTGTGATCATCAGCATTGGTGAGAGTTCTATGGTTCCGTAGGTTCCGGTTCCAGCTAGAACTTCCTGCAAAAAGCTATCGGTCGGGTCGGGTGGATTAGACAAAATACGCTGGCTTCCGGTGCCAAGCGCCACGTCCGTGAGCATACAAAAGAAGCGCGATCGGGTTCCGTGGACTACCAAAAACTTGCCCACGCGCATTTCTTCAACGGAAACATCGGCATGGAGTCGGACTTCAAGTCCTTTGCTGAGGGATCCTTGTGTGATGGAACCGAGGGGCTTCTCAATTGGCATAGGGAAATTAATACGATAATTCACTTGTACCAATTATAAGCCTAGTCGATGCCATTACCTAAACAGATGCAGCAATTCCAAATTCAGAACGAGGTTTAAGCTCTGATTTTTTGATTGTTAAGAATGCACCTACCATGCACCAACAATTGCAGGTCCTCTCAGTTTAAGTTTGTGCACTTGACCGAGATCATCTAACAGAGAGCAGTCCGTGACTTTCGTCGGATATTTTTTGTACCAATCGTCGCATACATTCAATAGATCAACTGCGGAAGGTTTGCTTGTAATTTTGTCAACCAAGGTTTTCGTCATACCAATGTTTGGAATTGCATAAAAACTACCAGGTTTATCCATTTCATCTATTGACGGTGACTCATCACTGAGTAAACGCTGAAACATTTTTCTTGGGATTGATGTTTTTATAGAAGAATCTTTGAAAGATTCTTTGAAAATGGGCGACATGAAGTCAATGATATGGTGCTCTGTCTGAATCCAGCAATGAAATGCTGTTTCGTTTGACACTATTTCATTGCCATTTTTACCACCAATGAAAATTGCTTCGTCTTGGCCTGTGCTGAGTAGAAATGCTCCAGCTACAGGCATCGCAGGTATTCTGTGATGCTTACTGAGTAGCAATGATCCTGCTGCTGAGAAGAACATGCAGGCTTGAGGAGTTTTTGCCCGACCGTCAAGCACTGAATAGATAACTTTGAATATACGATCATACTCAGGGAGGGTAAGCAAAAGATTCTTGGACTTCATAGGTCATCTTCCATGGGGTGAGTTCACCCAAAGCAACCCCAAGATTACCTTCTGAAACCCTCGCCAAACTTGATTAGTAAGCCACCAAATTCTATCGAACATCAATCTTGATTGAGCTTATGTTCAACTCGATCGTCCTGCTTATTCAATTCGAGGGCCGATCGCGATCGTTTTTAATACTGAGTTCATCAGACTCTAAGATTTTTGAATTTGGAATTGCAATAACATAGGACTTACGCATTGACAGAAAACAGTCCTTGCCAAATCTCATTGATTCCCATCAGCCAATTGAAATCGTAATGCTCCCAATTGACTGATGGTTCTAAAGTCTTCTACAGCACTTTTTACAGCAGTACTGTATTGACAACCCTAGAATGAGAACGTGGTACGGATAACAGGGACGATCGCCGTGCGATTTGAAGTTAATCCTTCGGGATTAAAGATTACAAATACTCCTGGCGTAATACTAATTTTGTCATTTAATCGGTAATTGAAATAGCCCTCCAAATGGTAAGGAGTTGCATTCTCTGGACGCACTGCCAATCCACTTACAGAACTACGCGATAAAGGTTGGCCAAAAATCAGTCCGGCAGTATTCCCTTTACTCAACACATCTTTAAAATGTACTCCCACTAACCAACTATTAAAATTTGTTCCCGCAGACACCCCGATTAAATCAGCAAACACTTGGCTATAGGATGCCGCCAAGGTCACGCTAGGATTCAACCGATAGGCCGCAGAAACTCCAAAGGTATTCAGCTTAATGGATGTTGCCAAACTGTTCACACCAATATTTACCGCACCAATATCGGAGGATCCTAGACCCGCACCCAGAATATTGATTTGATGGTAACTATAGGCATAATTAAGGCCGATATCTAGCGCCTTCGACGGCTTTACGGTCAGTTGTGCGGCAGCAATGTAGCTACCGTTAAAAAGTCCAGCCCCCAGCGTTCCTGGTCCTGCATTGTTTGTTAAGTTTGCGGTCAACGTTCCATACAATGCTCGCAAATCAATATTGTCAGAGATGTTATAAATCAATCCAGCCGCCGAAGCTAAACCAAACTGTGAAGTGCCACCGGATACTCGTTGCGCTGCGGGCAATGTAGAGAACCGAGAAATTCCTTCTGTGCCTTCTCCGGCAAAGGGCAGGATTGCAGGGAATGCATCCGAAACCTCAGCCTGAGTTCCGACAAAGGCCGTCAACTTTTTGCTGACAGGGAAAATGTAAAGCAGCTTGTACAGCTCGACTTGATTGCCACCTCGCGCCGCTCCGGTCGTTGGATTAACACTCGGAAACTGTGCTTCATACCCTAGCCGAACATTACTAGAACTCCCAAAAGCCGGGTCTGCTAGACCTGTTGTACTCGCTAGATTGTTGCCACTGAAGTTGTAGGCTTGCAACCCAGTAATCAACATATCTTTACCCGTAAAGCTCGTCGTCAGATTAAGCCGAACGCGATTATTAAAAGCAACGTTGGCATCTTTCGTTCCACCGTAAGCTGTCGCAAGGCTGAAGATGGCTTCTCCGCTTAGCTTTGTAGTCGTCGAGAACTGTTGCTTTTCTAATGTTGCAACTTTACGTTCTAATCCATCCACACGACCCCGCAACGTAGCAAGTTCAGCAGCAAATTGCTCTTGAAGTTTACGTAGCGTTGCTAGATCGTCCTTTTTCACCATGTCTGCGGTAGAAGCGGCAATCAGGTCATTCACCCGATCCATACATGCATTTAGTCCTGCCGCAAACTCGTAGCGGGTCATTGCCCGATTGCCACGATAGGTTTTGTCCGGATAACCTGCAATACAACCGTAGCGTTCCACCAAGGATTGCAATGCTTGAAACGCCCAATCGGTTGGCTTGACATCGGAAAGCTGTGAGACGGAAGTAACCGCTTCCATTGAACCTGTACCTGAAAATACAGCGTCTGATGATACAGAGTCTGACGATACTAAACCATCAGTTTGATCACTGGGACGTTCAGCCGCGATCGATCGATCAACCTTAAAAAAAACATTACCGAATAACGCTGTAACCACGGCCAATGAAGCCATCCAAACAGGACTTGAAATCGTCGTTTTTTGAATATTCATGGATTGACCTCACCTATACAGCACACAATAATGTCTTAGAGAATACAAGCTAAGGGCGATTTGTATGCATTGCGATATCCTATAGAGATTATTAGGAATGACCACTGAAATCTTTTATAGATTTGTCAATTATGCGCTGGCGGGTTAGAGGGCAGGTTTTGCGAAGATCATTCGTCCGGCACTGGTCTGGAGTGCGCTAGTGACGACGACTTGTATTTCAGTGCCCAAGTAGGGTTTTCCTTCTTCGACGACGACCATGGTGCCGTCTTGAAGATAGCCGATGCCTTGAGTGGGTTCTTTGCCGGATTTTAATAGTTTTAAATCAAGCGTATCGCCGGGAATATAGGTGGGGCGAAGGGCTTGAGCTAGGTCATTAATATTCAACACAATAATGTCTTGAACTGTCGCGACCTTGTTTAGGTTGTAGTCCGTAGTGAGTAAAGTTCCATTGATTTCTTGAGCGAGGCGGATAAGCTTGTTGTCAACAGTGGTGATGTTGGGGTAGTCGGCGGGATGAATGACAACCCGATCGGGATTTTCGGTGCGCATAGTATTGAGAATATCTAGTCCT
>JAYUEW010000309.1:0-6266 GCA_043739045.1 Synechococcales cyanobacterium | reverse complement strand
ATTATGAAAGAACATTAGGAAATGCGATGACCAAAATGAACCTCTGTTTTGTTAGGCTAATGATAAAGCGGCTTTCAGCCTCTGATTAGGATGTCAAATAGGTTCTATACAGGTCGGTTTTGTATGGATGACTCAGACGAAAAATAGGATAGTTTTATAAACGTCAAAATTACAAAGAAACTCAAAAGCTATAGCTTCTATCATTATTTTAGAAGTTGTTCATCGCTCTTGAGATTAGCCTCTCATCCCTCCCATCATAAGTAACATGAGTTGCAGAAAAAATACCAACGTTATGATGATGATCTTCATAAATTATGTTGAAGGTAAATTAGAAGCCTCCCTAGTAGTCTCTTAGGCAAATTCTAATTTATGAGCCATCTGGATGATTTCGCGTTCTCTCCGATCGGGTCGGATTTCCGCGATCGTCACTGACCCGCTAGAATATAAAACTATTCTTGATTTCCTGCGCCCCATCCATGAACGCCCCATCCCCCGCCACGCCCTCCTCGGTTGCTCCACTCATTGGTGCTGATGTCGCTGAATTGACAAATTGGATGCAGGCCCAAGGACAACCCGCCTATCGCGGCAAGCAGTTGCACCAATGGATTTATCAGCGGGGCATTCGATCGCTGTCGGAGGTGTCAGTATTTCCTAAGGCATGGCGAGAAACAGTAGCGGATGTCAACATTGGCCGATCGCGGATTGCCTTCCGTGCGCCATCCAAAGATGGGACCGTAAAATTTTTGCTTGAAATGGTCGATGGTCAAATCATCGAAGCCGTAGGCATTCCATCCTATCGACCCGGTAGCCAAAAACTAGAACGCTTAACCGTATGTGTCTCCTCCCAAGTCGGCTGTGCCATGGCTTGTGATTTTTGTGCGACCGGAAAAGGAGGGTTTAAGCGCAATCTAGAACGTCACGAGATTGTCGATCAAATTTTGACCGTTCAAGCAGATTTCCAAGAACGAGTCAGCAATGTGGTGTTTATGGGCATGGGTGAGCCGTTGCTAAATACTGAGACCGTACTGGAATCGGTGCGATCGATGAATCAAGACATCGGCATCGGTCAACGGTTCATCACCATCTCCACCGTAGGAATTCCCGGTCAAATCGCTCGTCTCGCCGATCGGCACCTGCAAGCCACCCTTGCTGTAAGCCTTCACGCATCCAACCAGCAAGTCCGCGAACAGCTCATCCCATCCGCCAAACGTTATCCGTTGGAATCGTTGCTCGAAGAATGTCGAGATTACGTCAACATCACGGGACGGCGCGTCAGTTTTGAATACATTGTGCTGACGGGCGTAAACGACCAGACCCAGCACGCTCATGAGTTAGCTCAACTGGTGCGCGGCTTTCAATGTCACGTTAATCTGATTCCCTACAATCCTATTTCTGAGGTGGACTACCAACGCCCAAACGATCGGCAGCTTCAAATTTTTATGGCAGCATTAAGGGCAAAAAATGTAGCCGTCAGTGTTCGTCGATCGCGGGGCTTAGATGCCGATGCCGCTTGTGGTCAATTGCGCGCCAATCAACTGGAGTTGCAACGCACAGAAGCTTAGAGGAGGTTTGAGAAGTCTAATTGTGACGATTAAGACTCGATCCCCCTAGCCCCCTTAGAAAGGGGGAACTAGAATTTAAATGATCCTAGTCTGTATGATGTTTTTACTCAATTCGTAATCCCGTAAAAAGAGTGTTTTTTATGACCGATCGTGGCGTGGTGTATTGTGCAACGAGTCAGACCGTTTACCTAGAAGCGGCATTAATTAGCTCGATTGCATTACGACAACTCAATCCCGAAATTCCGATTACGATTTTTTGTGATCCTGCCCTTGAATTAGTTCCATTTTCTACTCTACGAAATTCGCTCCAACCCTATGGTGTTGACATAATTGAACTTTCCATGGAGGGTGACACATTTTTATCTCGCAGTGTGAAAACGCACCTAAATGAACTTAGCCCTTATCAAGAGACGCTTTACATCGATTCCGATATGTTGCCGCTGAAGTCTCTTTCCCAAGTGTGGGATTATTTAGATCATGGCGATATAGCGATGGTTCTCGATCGGTTGCCCAGTTTGGCGATGTGCGATCATGTGGCTCAAGTAGAAATTGATTACACATTGAAGTTACTTCCTGGCGATACCCATCAATTCAACAGCGGTCTGATGGTGTGGCGAAATAACGATGCAACGCAAGCTCTATTTAAACGTTGGCAAGAAGAATGGTCAGTCTTTCAAAAGCATGATCAATTAGCCCTGGTGAGAGCGATCGCCACCGAAAAGGTTGCCGTAGCTCAGATGCCCGTGAATTACAACACATCGCCTCGGGATGCCGCGCCAGTTCTATTGCCGAACAATGACGTATATTTGCTGCATTGTTGGGGCGGACAAGTGGCTTCTGGAGATTACCTAAAGGTTGCGCTCAAGTTTCATCCGAAAGTAGTGGCGATCGTGAAACAGTTGTTAGACCGCTGAGTTTATCTGTTGGGGCGTAGCTACGAGATGATTGGTAGGTTGTTCAGTATCCAAAGAGAATTCGTACCTGATACTTGCTTGCCGTACTACAGGTACTATTAACTTGGCAAGCAGGATTGGGAGAGTGCATGACAAGCCTACAGAAGCTAAAGCAACAAGCCAAGCGATTAAAAACTGAGTTGTATGCTCTATATTTAGCCTGTCGTGATCCTCGTGTGCCGTGGTATGCAAGAGCCTTTGCAGCTTGTGTTGTTGGCTATGCTTTTAGTCCTATTGACCTGATCCCTGATTTCATCCCAATTTTGGGATATCTTGATGATTTGATCCTCGTTCCGCTTGGTATCGCGCTTGTACTCAAGATGATTCCTCCGGAGGTAATGGTTGAATGCCGAGTCAAGGCGCAGTCTACCACGCAACACAACAAGCCAAAGAATTGGCTCACGGCAGGAATAATTTTGATTGTTTGGGTTCTGCTTGCAGTATTTGCAGTTCGTTTTATGCTTCACTTCCTCAACAAATGAGCCGTATTGCTGAGTTTGCCTCAACACCGCAGCTCAGAAAAGAGGGATTCATAACTAATTTATTTGTGCGTTCTGCCAGGAAATCTCCGTCTTATTAAATCCTCATTCTTTAGTAATAGTTTGGGGTTCCAGGCTGAGTGGCGTAGGGAAGCTTCTGTGGATCAGGTGCAAATGCGATCCAGAGTGGGAATCGCAATAATGCCAAACTAACTAAATCTTCCGTTTCGTCAATGATGATCAAGGGCATTTTTCCTTCTTGCTGAAGCCGATCGGCCCGAGCTGCCATAGTTTCCGGCACTTCAAACAACATCACACCCCGATCGTTCCCAAAGTCATCGCGCCGTAATCCCAAACAATCCTGCAATCCCCGCCGCCATTCGCCCAATCGATCGGGACTATTGGCTAAAACCAAAGGCCGAAGTTTGTCACCATAGATATTATAAAGAATAGAAATAGCTGCTGATGCAACGAGAATATTTTGCAATCTTGAACCCAATGATTTCAATGATCCTCGACCACCTTGGGTGAAGAACCAATCATTAATCCGATCGGCATGAATCGATTCAAAAGTGCGACGCAGCTTCCAAACAGGACCGTAGTAGTCGGGTTCTGTACGGAAAATTTTGACCACTGCGCGAATCTTTTCAGTTTGTTGTTCATACACACTTCGGGCAAACTGAGGATCGTCTATGGTGTCATTGACGATCGGAACGATGGGGGGTGTGGCGGATACAATTTCAGGCTCGGGCCGACCGATATCGAGTTTTTGGGCTGCCAGAACTAGGTCTTCGAGGCTTCCAGTAAGGTAGTCTTTAAAACTTTGAACTCGAATCGCAATGTCTTGAGAACTCCCAGAGAATGTCTCTTTCATTTCGTCTTGAATTCGGATTTGACGGCGTTCTAATTGATCAACCGAAAGCTGCAAGGCCTGACGACGACGATCGAGATCCCCTAAACTGTCTTTCATAAAGCGCGCAAAATAGTCTTGGGATTCCGCAATTTCAGTCTGGAGCCGATCGCGTTTGGCTTCCAGTTCCACGATTTGTTGAGTAAGTTCGGAGGTACGATCGTCAGTCATGGCAAAGAATTTAAAATGTTGACTTGAGAAGTGAGCGATCGTTGACCGCTTTCCTGATTCTACCAAACCCCGCCCTGTTACCTTCTAAAATAATAGGCTAGTTCCCTTACCTAAGGGAGAGAACAAAGTAGACTAGCCCAAAAGGCCAACAGACTTTAGACTTAATTTAATTCCTACTAGTATCCTCACGGTGAGACGGGCGACAATCGGATTAAATCTTCAATATTCAATCGTACAGTTTCACAAATGTCATCCAGCGGCAAATCGTTTGCATCAGTCCCAAAGGGATTTTCGATTTCGGCCCCAATTTCCTCAATGCCTAATAGTGTAAAACTTACGATCGCCACAACAGGAACAGTAAACCACCCTAGGTCTTTGGCTAGTTGAAATGGCAAAAACAAACAATAAATTAATAACAACTGTTTTAAATGAATTGTATAGGCTAGTGGGATTGGTGTTTTAAGAATGCGTTCACAGCTTGCGATCGCTGCGACAATAGCATCTAATATTCCCGTCATTGCAACCAGTTGGTTTACATCTAAACATCCTGATTGATATTCAGATTGTAAATAATCACTAATCCAAAAAATTACTTCCAGTGGAACATTTCCCCCTTGCCCCAATTGTTCCCATCGATCGCGAGGCAATAGCATTTTTACGCCTTCCCCCATGGGTTCATTGCGTAAATGATGCTTAGTAACAAACGGAATCGCGGCCAAAAGATAAAGTATAGTGCGTTGGACTTCTCGCTCTGGCTGCGATGAGCCTCTGCCATATACCCAGATGTGTCGCGATAAATTACGAATACTGATAATAATAGTGCCTAAACATTTGCGCCCATCCCAAAAACGATCGTAGGCTGTATTAGTCCGAAATACTAAGAGTAGACCTAAAACGATACTTGGAATTAGGTTGTCTTTTAGGGGAATGAATAGATTAATATTTTGTTGGGCAAATAGAACCACAGCCGCAGCCATAAAACCGCAAACGATCGACCTTGGCAATACTGTGGGAAGGACTGAACCCCTTACCTGTAATGCAACTCCTAACCAACTCCGTTTGAACATGAATTCCTAAAAAAACATCCATAATTTAGTTTGAACCAAAATGAGAGAGTTGTACGATCGATCGCATCCAACATCGTTGCCATTCGGTTGGCCAAGTGATCATGAGAATGAGAATCATGGGCACCGCTTGTTTACTTATTTTATGTATAAAGACAAAAATAGGGTAAGAATTCACTTACCCTACGTCTTTGCTACACTCAGTTGTCTGTTACGGCCTCAGTCTTCAACCGAATAACCAAAATGATCCTGGGTTAGAAGCAGATTCCATAGAAGCCATAACTAAGTAATATCACGGCCTCCGTACATACCTCATGGTCTGAGTCATCTTTACTGAATCTATACAAACTAGCCTCCGGATTTGAAATTGCTACCGCTCAACCCGAACCTCATGTCAAAAATGGATAACCCGATACAGTTCGGGAAGCCGTACAGCATTACTTGTTGCGCTGGAGACCCGATTTTCGATAAATTAGCAGTCAACTAGAGAGAGTGCTAATTTATCTGGTGAGTCCAGTAGCCTCTTCTCGTAAAAAATATTTCGTTAACGCGTTTGGAGAATTGACATGGCATCCGTAACTTTAACTGTATCTACCGTAAAGCCTTTGGGCGATCGCGTCTTCGTGCGTGTGTCTGAAGCTGAAGAAAAAACTGCAGGCGGAATCATCCTTCCTGATAACGCTAAAGAAAAGCCCCAAATCGGCGAAGTCATGCAAGTCGGTCCCGGCAAGCGCGGCGACGACGGTGCATTCCAAGCAATGGAAGTTCAAATCGGCAACAAGGTTCTGTACTCTAAGTACGCTGGAACTGACGTAAAATTAGGCGGCGATGACTACGTACTGCTGACCGAGCGCGACATTCTCGCTGTTGTTAGCTAAGACTGAAAATTTTATTTAGAGCACCCGATCGCCACGATTTCGGATGGTCTGAGTCCTTTTTATTTAACCCACTCACAGAGAAGTAAGACCCATGGCTAAGCGCATTGTATACAACGAGAACGCACGTCGCGCCCTTGAACGCGGTATGGACATTCTGGCCGAAGCGGTTGCTGTAACCCTTGGTCCTAAGGGCCGTAACGTCGTTCTGGAAAAGAAGTTTGGATCTCCTCAGATCATTAATGATGGTGT
>JAYUEW010000308.1:0-13730 GCA_043739045.1 Synechococcales cyanobacterium | reverse complement strand
ACAGAAGACCCTCCGCCCAGCCAACCAATAGAGGCCCGATCGAACACGTCCGACAACACCCGCACCGCATTTGTCACTACAAACGCACCCATACTATGACCGACAAACGACAGCCGAATTCGATGGTTTTCCCAATATTTTTCGCGGGCTGTGCGATCGGGACTCTCCACCTGCTCTACTAAGCCATCATCAAGCCGCCGAATCAGTTCAACCAGATCAGAAACGCCGTACTGATTCGCTCGAAACGTATCCCGAAAATAGTTCGATATCCGCAGCACAAAAATCGTCACAAGTGGCGCAAAAACCACCATTGCGATCGTAAATAGCCCCGAAAAAATCACCAACACCGCCAACCAGCTCACCCCTTTTGCCAACAACAATCCGTAGCCAACAAAACTACCCACAAAGCCTGCGATCGCACCTATCGAAGATAGCTGATAGATGTAACTCATGATCTTCGGCAAGGATTGACGGGCCGATTTCCGCTTAGATTTCACATCTCCAGACTCGTCCTCATTCATTTGTTCCGACGACCAACGATAGCCAATTAAGACCAGCCCCTTCGGCAATTGGGGATAGCGTCGTGTAATGTCTCTGGCGGCATCGCGGTACCAGTTGTAGACATTTTCACGGCCAGTATTGTAGCCATGGACCATCACCAATAGTTCTGCATCTTCATGGTGTTGCTTGATATAGGCGGTCATTTCTGCTAGAGCTGCGTTGGAATCCTCATCTGAAGCAGCTCCCAAAAATGCATTATTCGAGTCTTCAATATTGATTGGCGCAGTACTCATTACAAAGTAACAAGGAAATGGAACTGTCGGGTCTGTGTCGATTCTTTGGATGGAGAGGAGTTGATAGCTCATAACGCGAATTATTGTTGAAGCTTCTAGGACAGGCAAATAATGGGAACGTTATAGACTAACTTGATAGACTGGTGGACTTTACTGTCCCAACTATTACTGGCCTAACTACATAGAGTGAGCACCGCAGGTATGGAGTGGCACATCTCAGACGCTCAAAGTCTGTCTATTATCGATCGTGAGGTGGGACCGCACAGTCTTACCCCGTCGGAGTATGAACTGGTTCGTCGGGTTATTTATGCGACGGCAGATTTTGATTATAAGACCTTAATCCGCATGTCGGACACGGCTCTTCAGTCTGGTGCGGCGGCATTGGCAGCCCGGACGACGATTATTGTGGATGTGCCCATGGTGCAAGTGGGTATTTCGCGCCAAATTCAGGCAACCTTTGCGAATCCTATTTATTGCGGTATGGAAACTTTAACTCGCCCTCAAAAAGAAAAAAGTGCGACGGCTTGGGGCATGGAAACCTTAGCGCGGCGGTATCCCGAGGGTATTTTTGTGATTGGTCAGTCCCAAACGGCACTGGTGCGATTGGCCGAGATGATTGAAGTTGAAGAAATTAGACCTGCACTGGTGATCGGGACTCCGGCTGGGTTTATTGATGCGGATGTGGCAAAGCAACGGTTGCAGGATTCTCTCGTGCCTAATATTCGGACGGAGGGACGTAAGGGGAGTGCAGTGGTGGCGGCGGCGCTGGTGAATGGCTTAGTGGATTTGGCGTGGCAGGCGTATGGTCAAGAGGAACTTGGGGGTGGACGACCGGGGTTTTAGGATTACGGGGTTAGTTCATGCAATCGCCCAATAATAAATAGTCCAGTAATATCTCAGTAATATTCCTGAATTTACTGAATTAAAGGTTAGATAATCTTCATAAATCTGAGTACATCTGGCGAGGGGATCAGCGATGGTTTTCTAGAGAATAGGAAACTAATCTGAGGAACGCAGTTGAAGTTTTAGACAGAGGCAGGGGGCAACCATAGCAACGTCTAATCAAAAACTTTGATAAATCCAACGTTCTTATAGGTCCATTGTCTGACCCTGGGGGCTTTTGTGGGTCAGACTATTTTTTCTTTAAATTACTCTGAATATTCTGACTATATTTTGTTTCAACTGCGTCACTCTTTTTTCTAGAGTTTATCTAGAGGGCGCGGTTGTTTTTTGTGGAAGGGGTTGGGTGCGGGGTAATATAAAAACCTGGAGTGGCGATCGGCTGATGGCTGAGTGGGCGCTCATAACGTTTTTTAAGTTGGCAATTTTTCGTCATGTTTTCTACAGAACAATTGGTTTTGGTGGCTCAAGGACTTGCGATCGCAATGGTCGTATTTGGTGCGGTTACGACGGTTGCGTTCATTGCGAAGTGGGGCTTTCGGTACCGGATGGTGGGTGTGACGAGCTTTACGGGTGTGTTGGCGGGTGGTGCGTTGGGTTTGAGTTTGGCGCTATACCAACGTCCGATGATTCCTAATGCTCAAGCGTTTGTGCGGGTTTACGATCGTTCTGCTGGACAGCTTGTAATTTCGGTGGATCCAAAGATGACACCCGAACAACTCGAAGCGACATTGAAACAGGCTGCGATCGATTTATCCTCTCCGGGCCGATCGTCAGCCGATGGCATGATTACGGTTCGCGCGCGGGTGTTGGTGCATACGGAACCAGGTTTGACTCAGCCTTTGTATGTGGGCGCGGCTGTTCGATCGTTGGATAGTAAGCGCACGGATGTGGACAATATTCAGGTTCAAATTGATGCTGAAACTTTAAGTAAAGCTGCCGCACAGATCTCCTCGTGAATCAAGAGCGATGGCGTTCTTCATTCACTTGTTCCACCGTCAACCCCAACGCGATCGCAACCTGTTCTACGATTAAGCCCAAGTTCAGCTCCCATATCTGTCTCTAATTGATTATTCTTCCTACCATTCACGCATCTCATCAATGCCCTGTTGTTGCGTGACAAACTCCTGAACTCTCGATCGATATTCCCGCAGTGTTTCATCAACCCAAAGCCGATCGCGACTGTTGCCACAAAGATGAATTTTAGGTTCACTTGCATCGGGCAAAATCAAAATCCAACTGTCATGTTGTCGATTAAAAATCTTTACACCATCCGTTAATTCAATCTCATCTTTTTGATGGGTTTCGACTAAATTACGCATAAATGTTCCTTTTAGAAACCAAGGACAACGAACGGTATAAGTTTTGTGGGTGATACGTGGGCAATCTGCTCTGATTTGACCTAAGGTCCGTTCTTGTAATGTCATTAATTCAATTAATTTAGCAATACAAAACATTGCATCAAATCCCGGATGCAATTGCGGAAAAATGAATCCCATCCCCCCACTGCCTGCCATCACAATACTCGAATCCCGATCGCAGGCTTCCATTAGTGCTGTCGGGTTAGCACGGGTCCGAATCACGGTTGCATCATGACGACGGGCAATCTCTTCGACTGCACTTGACGCATCAACTGGGACGGCCACACTCGCACGAGGATTGGCGGTCAACATCAAATCGACCATCAGCGCCGTCAAGGTTTCACCCCGAATTGGAATCCCCGTTTCGTCCACCACAATCAATTGCTCACCGTTGGCCGACACCTGTACCCCAAAGGCGGCTTTCAGCGCTTCTACGACTTGCCCAAGCTGTCCCAATAGTGCCTCACGATCGCGATAAGAGGGAGGGTTTTGACTCAGGCTGGCGTTCAATACCACCGCATCACACCCAAATTTTGCCAAAAGCTGCGGTAACACGGCCCCCGACACGGCATAGGCGTAATCAATCACAACCTTACTTCCACTACTTTGTAAGGCTAAGAGATTAAGATTTTTTTCAAATCCTCGACTATACAATTCGAGGGCGTGATTGACAGGGGTGATATTGCCAATGTCAGAAATAGTTGCGCGGCGAAAATCTTCCTTGAAAAATGCGCTTTCAATCTTTTTCTCGGACGCTTTTGAGAGATTGATTCCACGTTCATCATAGAATTCAATCAGCATGTAATTCGATCGTTCTGGATCAACTCGCACATGCATTCCACCGACAACTCCCAGTATGGGCACCACCGATCGGGCCACGGGAATCGCGGTTGCTTCTAGGTTCTGAACATTAACTCCAACGGACATTAACCCCGAAATCAACGATCGGGAAATCATCCAAGATGCAGCCCGTTGGTCCCGCGAGACCATGACTTGAGATCCGAGGCTCAATGTCGAACCATAGGCGGCACCCAGTTTCACGGCAAATTCGGGAATAATATCTACATTTGCAACTCCTGTCACTCCGCGCTGTCCAAACAGATTACGCTGTGCCGCATTGCCCCAGATTAGATTGGTGTTTAGGGTTGCACCGGGTTCGACGGTTTTGCTGGGCCATACCCGCACATTTGGACGAATATAAGCTTCTTCGCCGATCGTACACAATGGCCCAATTACCGCCCCTTCTAAAATTTGCACAAACCGATTGATTCGGGATCCCCTTGCGACAACACAAGCGCGCAATTGAACGTCTTCTTGAATCATCACCCCATTCCAAATAATCGGGCGTTTTAATACAGCATTCTCCGCGATTGATACATTGTCCCCTAAAACTGTACCTGCTTCAATCCGAGTTCTGGCTTGAATTCGACAATGATCTCCAATTAAAATCGGGGTTTCTAATACTGCACTCGGATCAATGACGACATCCTTACCCATCCATACTCCAGGCGATCGTTCGGCATAGGCTTTTTCCAAATATACTTGCCCTTCAAGAGCTGCATATTGCGCTTCCCGGTAAGTATCTAAATTCCCAACATCACACCAATAGCCATCGGCAATATAGCCATAAATTGGGACATTATTTTCGAGCAATTTTGGAAATAGATCTTTAGAGAAATCAGCTTCTTCAGCAGGTTCAAGTAACTCTAATACATCCGGTTCTAAAATATAAATGCCAGTATTAACGGTATCAGAGAAAAGTTCACTACTAGAGGGTTTTTCGAGAAACCGTTCAATTCGACCTTGATCATCCGTAATCACCACTCCAAATTCGATCGGATTATCAACCCGTTTTAAAATTAACGTGGCTTTAGATTTCTTTTGACGGTGAAATGCGATCGCAGCACTCAGGTCAAAATCGGTCAAACTGTCACCACTGATAACTAAAAAGGTCGAGGTTAGCAATTGTTCTACATTTTTTACACATCCTGCTGTGCCAAGCGGAGCTTCTTCTTCAACGGCGTAGGTCATCTGGACCCCGAAGTCGCTTCCCTCGCGGAAATAGTCCCGCAGAATATCAGGCAGGTAATGCAATGTTGCAATAATTTCTTGAATGCCGTGACGTTTGAGAAGATTGATGATGTGTTCTGCGATCGGTCGATTCAGAATTGGCACCATCGGCTTTGGTAAGTCACAGGTTAGAGGACGTAACCTAGTTCCCGATCCGCCCGCCATTAACACAGCACGCATTCTGTTACCTCAGTTTTAAAGCATCTTAGTATTTTGCCTGATCTCATTATCAGTTACTTTCCCGTTTCTCTGGAATAATTGTTTTCTGAGCGATCGGAATTGAAAAACGAAAAGTACTGCCTTGACCGAATATGCTTTCAACTTGAATCGTACCTTGCTGCAATTCAACTAGATGTTTTGTAATAGCAAGGCCAATCCCCGTCCCGCCAGATTTTCGATTTCTCGATCGGTCCGATCGCCAAAATCGTTCAAAAATATGGGGTAAATCTTCCTCTGAAATCCCAATTCCTGTATCGATGACGGATACCCACAGCATTCCTTGCTTCACCTCAGCCCGCATTGTCACCGACCCTTCGGACGTATAACATAATGCATTCCCAAGTAAATTTATCAAGATTTGTTCAACCCGTTCAGGATCGCTGTAAGCGCGGGGAATATCATGAGGAATAGACAAAATTAGTTGTTTTTCACTTTCAATTAATTGATCATTAAATCGATCGCATAGTTGTTTCAAAAGCGATTGCAAGTCAAACTTCTTAGCATCGATCGGCAAATATCCTGCCTCAGCTTTAGATAGTTCTTGCAAATCATTCACCAGTCGTTTCAATCGTTGGGTTTCACCGCTCAATCGTTGGTAAATGTCAGGACTTGCATCAATAGTTCCATCGGCTAAGCCTTCGAGATAGCCCTCTACAATGGTCAAGGGCGTGCGTAATTCATGGGTCAGATCGCTAACCAGTTCTCGACGGCGTTGCTCAACATTATCAAGCGCTAAAGCCATTCGGTTAAAGCTTTCAGCAAAACGGTTTAGTTCTGGAATATCACTCATGGGCATTCGGGCAGTCATTTCCCCAGCCGCAAATTTAGTCGTAATTCGTTGCATTTGAAGCAAAGGCTGCATAATCCGCTTCGATAATAAATAACTCAACGCTGCCGCCGCACTTCCGCCAAAAATAACTGACCAGAATGCTCCGCGCCCCCAAGCTGATTCAAATCCGGTGAGCAATTTTCCACGAATGGAATAGAGCAAAAATCCCCTATACTCTAAGGTCTGAATATGCTCCATGAATAGCCGAGTGGTATAGATCTGACCGATTACGATTAAAGTGGCCAACCCCATCATCATTACAACGATGTGAGATAAAAATAGTCGGCCCCGAAGTCCAATGTGATGCATGTTGCTGAAAACCTAAACCACCCGCTTTAATTTTACGCGCTCTATCTCCACCTTTCCATTCCCCCACTTCAAACGATAGGCCAACCCCAAGAAATTACAAAAACGTTACAAACCACCAGCCAATACCGATCGCGTTCATGGGAGTGATAGTCTAGCTTCTGTATGTAGTGTTGACTATCAGTTTTTTATAGAGGCGGACGACATGACTGGCGAAATTCCATATCTCCTTCGAGCCACGAAAGGTGAAATTCTCGATCGCCCGCCCGTCTGGATGATGCGGCAGGCTGGACGCTACATGAAGGTCTACCGCGACTTGCGTGAGAAATATCCATCCTTCAGAGACCGATCGGAAAATCCCGATTTATCTATTGAAATCTCCCTTCAGCCTTGGCGCGCCTTTCAGCCCGATGGTGTGATTATGTTTTCCGACATTTTGACCCCACTTCCCGGCATGGGCATCGACTTCGACATCATCGAAAGCAAAGGACCAATCATTGATCCTCCGATTCGGACTGCTGAGCAAATCAATGCATTGCGTCCCCTGAACCCGGAAGAATCGCTGCCTTTTGTTAAAACGGTGTTACAAACTCTGCGGCAAGAAGTGGGCAACAAAGCAGCAGTTCTTGGATTTGTCGGGTCGCCCTGGACCTTGGCTGCCTATGCGATCGAAGGAAAATCCTCTAAAGACTATTCCAATATCAAACGCATGGCCTTCTCCGAGCCAGAACTGTTACATTCTCTTCTGGGTAAAATTGCCGATTCGATCGCCACCTACGTCAAATTCCAGATTGATTCTGGTGCTCAAATGGTCCAACTGTTTGACTCTTGGGCCGGAAACCTGAGTCCGATCGACTACGACACCTTTGCCCTTCCGTACCAACAGCGCGTCGTCCGCCAAGTCAAAGAAACCCATCCTGATACGCCCTTGGTCATGTACATCAGTGGCAGCGCAGGCGTACTTGAACGGATGGGCCAGACAGGTGTGGATATTGTCAGTGTCGATTGGACAGTAGATATGGCCGATGCGCGTCGTCGTCTCGGACCCGATATGATTGTTCAGGGAAATATGGATCCGGGCGCATTATTTGGCTCCAAAGAATTCATTCGTGCCCGAATTTTGGACACCGTGAAGAAAGCCGGAAACAAAGGGCATATTCTGAATTTAGGCCATGGGATTCTGCCTGGTACACCAGAGGAGAATGCAGCCTATTTCTTTGAGACGGCAAAAAATCTTGACCAGATTTTAGCAACTGTATAGTTTAATCTTTGACTAACTTAATCTAGAGACCTGGATAACTACCTTCAGGTCTTCTTTGTGGTTTTTGAGACTTTTGGGTACACTCTAGTTTGGATATATTCCTGTTTATGTATAGCTTGAAAATGTATGTTGAAAGTTACGATCGGTCATAGCAATGATCCAGATTCTGAATCTGCCATTTCAGAGGTTATTGATCAGTGTCTAGCGCGATGTGATAGCAATACCCCAGCTCCAATAGCTGCATTGTTACTGGCAGCCATTGACTTTGATCATCAACTGATTCTCGATCGCATTCATGCTAAATTCCCAAACATTGCCCTAATTGGCGGCACTACTGATGGCGAAATGTCATCGAAACTTCAATTTAGTCAAGATTCTTTAGTTCTCACGCTGTTTTATTCAGACGATATTCAAATACAGGCGGGCCTTGGACTCAATCTTTCCCATGACCCGATGGCGGGAGCGGCTGAAGCAGTAACATACGGAAGAGGTCAAAACACCGAAATACCGAAACTTTGCCTCACGATCGCTGAAGGAATTAGCTGTGATTCTAATGCTGTCGTACAGGGATTGAAGGCAGTATTAGGCGATCGGTTCCCCATTTTTGGGGGCGCAACCGCTGACCAGCAACGGTTCCAAACGAGCTATCAGTTTTTTGGCCGAGAGGTACTCACCGATGCAGTCACACTCCTTTTTCTATATGGCGACATCCAATTTTCCTGTGGAATTGTCCATGGCTGGCAACCGATCGGTAAAATCGCAACCCTCACCGAAGTCTCGTCAACTAGTGTGGTGAAAATAGATGGTAAATCTGCCACAGATCTCTATGACTCCTATTTGCAAGGGTTAGAACCATCCCCTGAATACCCATTGGCCATTTTTGAAGAGAGCGGCGAATTCTATCTACGGTTGCCCGTCGGCTCCGATCGTGAAACAGGCAAAATCAATTTCCTCACGAATCTTCCCGTTGATACCCAGGTTCAGGTGGCCTATGCAACCCGAGAAGAGGTGTTGGCCGCTACTCAAGATTCTTTTAAAATGGCCTTCGATCGGTATCCCGGTGTGCAACCTGATGTGGCTCTTTTATTCTCTTGCTTTATTCGCCGTCAAATCCTTGGAACGCGCACCCAAGAAGAATGTCAATGGGTTAGCAAACTTTCAGAGCAGGAGTTGCCCTTTGTGGGATTCTATACCTACGGGGAAATCGGCCCGATGGAAATCGGTGGAGAAGTTAGGTTGCATCAAGAAACGTTTATTACCCTTCTGCTTGGAACCCGTTAGGTATGGACAGAACAGATGAATCTTTGTCGCAACGGATTAAAAGTCTTGAAAAAGAAAACCGGATCTTACATAAACAACTTCAACGATCGATCAGCGATCGGGTCCAAATTGAGAATTACCATGTCCGTAATGGCTATCTTTTACAACAGATAATTCGAGACCTTGAAAGCTCTAAAGCTGTTTTGGAACAACGCGGAGTTGCCCTCGAACTTGCGTTACGTAATATTCAGACCATGCAAGGCAAATTAGTTGAATCTGAAAAAATGTCGGCCTTAGGTGTATTGGTGGCTGGAGTTGCCCATGAAATCAATAATCCGGTTGGGTTTATCTATGGCAACATCGGCTATCTAGAACAATATATTAATAAAATTATCGAACTTCTTGATCTATATGAGAATCAATATAATCCACCGCCATTAATTATTCAAGATAAAATTCACAGTATTGAACTCGACTTTCTATTGCAAGACATTCCAAAAGTACTTCGATCCATGTGGATTGGGGCCGAGCGGATTCTAGAAATCGTTAAGTCGCTACGTACTTTTTCACGGCTTGACGAGGCTGAATATAAGGCTGTTGACCTGCATGAAGGTCTAGATAGTACTCTAATGATCTTGCAGAGTCAGCTTAAAGGCGATCCCACTCGTCCCAAAATTGAAGTGATTAAAAACTATGGAATATTGCCATCTGTTGAATGTTATCCCGGTAAGCTCAATCAAGTATTTATGAATATTTTGAGCAATGCGATCGATGCCCTTGACGACCAATATCGTTCAATTCCCGATCGGCCTAGCAGGATCTCGATCGAAACTAAATCTCAAGGTAAGACTATTCAGATTACTATTTCAGATAGTGGCGGTGGAATTCCTGAAGCCGTTCAATCCAAGCTATTTGATCCATTTTTCACCACAAAACCCGTCGGCAAAGGAACAGGACTCGGGCTTTCTATTAGTTACCAAATCATTGCAGAAAATCACAAGGGTAAATTATCGTGTCATTCAACCATTGGTCATGGCACAACATTTACCATTGTGATTCCCATCTCTCAAGCAGATGCGTTATCCTAATTCTCATCTACTCTGCTCTATTTGCCTTAGATGTCATCAGGAATAATCCATTTTGGTGGCTCAGATGCACGCTCTTGACGACGACGATCGATCGCCGCCGCTGCTATTTCCAACATTTTTTCCAGAGAGGTCTCCTCGATGAATTTCGATGCCTGAGCTTTAAACTCCAGATTCGGACATTCCGCCCCTAAAATGCAGCCATTCGCACATTCAACCTCGCAATTCACGTCCCGCTGAGCCATTCCCTCAACCATTGCACCCTCTCCACTAATGACAGATCTAAACAGATTCATTACCATAATCTCATCGAACTGCACCTTAAACCATCCTGAAGACTGCATAAAAGTCTGAAGAGATCGTTACATCACTTTTGTGAAACTTCCCCCCATTCCACCATGGTTCTCTCCTTCCGTAAGCTCGACGATCTCTCCTCTGTTGAATTGCCTCACCAGAGCCATTTGCTTCGGGGCTATACTGCCGACAAAACAATTAATCGTATTCTTAACGCCGGTAACCTCAAAGCCAGTGTTGAAGGCCACCTCAAGCGTCTAAACCGCCCAAACTCTTCTCTCACTACCGATCTAATTCAGACCTACGTAAGTCAGTTTTACCTACATGCCTTGCAAGATCCTAGATCTGAAGCGTCTGACTTTCTCAAGTCCGCACTACAGCTCTTTGTTCGTCAAGACGATCGTAACCCCATCCTTTGTTACATTTTAGGGTTTGAGGTTATCACCTTATTATTTGGCATGAGCTGGTACGAACATGAGCGGCTTTACTATCTACAACATCATCCCGAGCAATTTTATTATCTCTACATCAAACCGATTCAAATTGCCCATCGGCTGAATGAAAAAATCGTTCCCCGAGATGCTGATATTTTCTTCGCGAGACGTACCTACTTTATTCAGCGTCCCTCACTCCGTCCCCAGCAACTCAAAGCGATCGCCATTGCTACTTTTCCGGCTGAAACCGTTTTGAAACTCGGCTTTGAAATTATTCGCCATCCGCGATCGTTTGTCTTTGACCACGCTGCTATTTTTGATGAGCCAGAACAACACGCTTAATTTGAAAGGCTTAATTTAGGTATAGATATGAAATCGTCTACCCATTAAACTAGGCTTCGCGATCGTTTCGCTTGGGACTGATGACGAATGAACTCTGCCAGAAGCACCACCAGTCCCGAAGCCGCAATCAACACCACACTCAGGGCATTGAGATCAGGCGTGAGATTCGTCCGAATGCGACTGTAGATTTCCATGGGTAAGGTATTGATGCCACCCCCTGCCGTAAAACTCGCAATCAAAAAATCATCCATACTGCATACGAATGCCAACAAACAGCCCGAAATAATTGCTGGATACAACTGCGGCAATAGTACTAAGCGAAACGATTCAAATGGCGTTGCACCAAGATCTTGAGCCGCTTCTTCGAGGTGTGAATCTAGGCTATTAATTCGGGTCGAAACCGCCAGAGAAACATAGGCCAAACAAAACACCACATGGCTTGCAATAATAGTGGCCAAACTTAAGGGCAGCGTCATCGCCGCCAAAAAAACCAAGGTCGCCACAGCAATGGAAATATCTGGGATAATCAGAGGTAAATACACCGTATTCTGATAGACATCTCGTCCCCAAAAACGATAGCGAGCTAATCCGACTGCCATCAATGTCCCAAACAATGCGGCGATCGTGACGGAACCGAATGCCACTTTCAAACTATCTGACAGGGATTCTAAAATACGTTCATCGTGAAAAAATCGGTAATACCATTTAAACGAAAACCCAGTCCATTGTGCACTCAGCGCTGATTCATTAAAACTATAAAAAGCTAATACTGCGATCGGCAAATACATGAATCCAAACATTAATAGTGTCCACCAAGCTTGCCACAGGGGCTTGGTAAGAATATTTGATCGAGAAGATAAATTGGCTTTTGAAATAACCATCAGATTTTAGATTGGGGAATTTGGATTAGGGATTTTATGGCCTAGATACTGCGAGCACTTTTGTCGCCATATTTGATTAGGCAGACAATGGCTAAGGTCACTAGCATGATGAGTAATGCACTAAGGGCACTGCCCATGCCCCAGTCGGGTGAGGCTCCCAAGAATTTGCTATATAACAAACGAGCCGCTGTCATACTTGACGGGCCACCTAAAAGTTCGGGATTTATAAAGTCTCCGATCGCATTAATAAATACCAACAGAACTCCTGCGGCAATTCCAGGTAATGCTTGGGGGACCGTGACGTTCATGAAAACATCTTTAGGTGGGGCACCCAAATCAGCAGCAGCTTCGAGGAGGCGACGATCGAGTTTTTCGAGGGATGAATACAAAATCAGTACCATATAGGGCAAAAAACTATAGGTCATTCCAATTAAAACAGCCGGAAGTTGATTCATTACATCTAATGTGGGTAAATGTAATGTCATTAATATTGTATTCAATACGCCTGTCGGTCGTAGGATACTAATCCAGGCATAGGCTCGCAGCAGTGAAGAAGTCCATAGTGGCAAGACAAACGCTAGCAGCAGTAGGTTTTGCCAACGTTTTGGGGCAAGTAATGCAATCCAATAGGCTACTGGAAATCCAAGAATCAAACATAATAAGGTCGTAACTATGGAAAGGCTGATGGATCGCAAAATTATCCACAACACTGACGGCTCAAAAATTTTAAAGTAATTTTCTAAACTGGATGGATTGACTAAATCTCCAGGTTTAATTCCCGGCACTAAGCTCAGTTGAAAGATGAGTAAGGTCGGTAATATCAAGAGTAAAAATAACCATAGTCCCGCTGGAACCAACATCAAAAACGGTTCTAGTCGCTGAAACCAAGATTGGGATGAATTGGATACGGGAGAAGAAGGCATAATACTAAATTGATAAATGATAATTGTTCAATTCCTATCAACTCGCTCTATCAACTCGTAAGCTGCGTCCAATACTTATCATAAAGTTTCTCGGCCTCCTCTGTCAGTGCTGTCATGCTTTCACATCGGGCCATCACCTCTGCTGTCGGATAGCTAACTGTATTGCGCTGTGATTCTTGAGTCAACAATGGAATTGCATTGGCATTAGGCGTTGTTACGGCCAATCGCTGAGCTACATTCGCTGCTACATTCGGTTTCAAAAGATAATTGATCCATTGATAGGCTGCATTGGGATTAGGAGCCGATTTAGGAATGACTATCCAATCACTCCAGCGCGAGGCTCCTGGTTTTGGCACTATGTAGCGTAATTTAGGGTTCTCTTTCAAAAGCCCGATCGCATCTGATGAATATCCCATCGCTATCCACAAATCTCCTGCCGCAAGCTGAGTCCGCCAACCATCGGTTGTAAAACTGGCAATATGAGGTTTAAGAGTGATCAATTTTTCATAAGCTTTCTTAATCCGATCGGGATTTGTTTCATTAACACTATAGTTTAATGACTTCAATGCACATCCCAAGACTTCACGAGAATCATCGAGTAAGGTCATTTTTCGAGTCAGCTTCTGCTTGTTTCTCCAAAGATAGTCCCAATCTTCAATGCCTTCCGGAATCTTTTCTCGATTATAAATCAATCCTGTTGTTCCCCAAGAAAAGGGAACCCCATAATGATTATCTAAATCTGCCATCGATCGGCGAAATTGTGGCATCAAA
>JAYUEW010000307.1:0-18157 GCA_043739045.1 Synechococcales cyanobacterium | reverse complement strand
TACGAGCTTGATGGATGACAAAATTTTATGCTGCTTCACCTTTCGACTTGGCCAGAAGTAGAGGCTTATCTTGAAACCTCTAAGGGCATTATTTTACCCATCGGATCCACGGAGCAACATGGTCCCAACGGATTGATTGGCACCGATGCAATTTGTGCGGAAGCGATTGCAAAGGGCGTTGGGGAGAACACAGGGGCGATCGTTGGGCCAACCATTAATGTTGGGATGGCGCTGCATCATACGGCCTTTCCCGGCAGCATGAGCTTGAAACCTAGCACCATGATTCTGGTCCTGAGGGACTACGTGACCACGTTATCGAAGGCAGGATTTCGCAAGTTTTTCTTTATTAATGGTCATGGTGGAAACATCGCCGTGATGAAAGCCGCGTTCTCAGAGTGCTATGAGCATTTGGCAGAATTGCGAATTGAAGAGGCGGACCAGGTGCAATGTGTCGTTAGCAACTGGTTCATGGGCGGGGGCGTATATCGGCTGGCAAAGGAACTCTACGGAGACAGCGAAGGCTCCCATGCAACCCCCAGTGAGGTGGCGTTGACCCAGTATGTCTACCCGGAGTCAATAAAATCGGTGGAGTTCGAGCCGAGTGCGCCCAGCGGCCATAAGATCTATGGCGCTGTTGATTTCCGTCGTAGATTTCCCGATGGCCGTATGGGTTCTAATCCTGCACTGGCCACGCCTGAACATGGAAAGCGTTTCTATGACATTTCGGTTGAGGAAACGACAAAGTCCTATTTGGAGTTTTTAGCGGCAGGGTAGAGCTAGGAGTAAAGATTGTGGCAGTTCGGTTCTTCCTTCCGGACTTTGAGCTGTCTTGAGGGAAGAACTAATTAAGTCGGGATTAAGCAGCATATGCGCCGCCTGGAGTCGTTCAAATTAGTTGTTGGAACTTGCATTATGATCAGCCTGAATTCTTCCGATCGCACCGTTACGCGTTCATTAACAGGACGATATTTGGCTTCTTTGGCAGCCGTGGCATTGGTGGCGATCGGTGGACAAGCGCTAATCCAAAAACAACTTACCCGCCACGAAAGTGATCTGAAAATTATCCGCATTGCCCAAGAGCGCCAAACGATTTGTCAGCAATTGCTCAAAGAACTTTCCAATGTTTCTAATGCTCCGGGGCAATCAATTACGGCGACGAATCGAGAGACAATTAAGGAGTTGATTGGGAAGTGGACAGGCTCTCGTAAGATTTTGCGGGATGACATGATGACAATGGTGAGCGATCGGGATATGAGGGAAGTTGATGGTTTATTTACTCAGCTTGAACCTGCGACACAGGAGATTTTAGGAACGGCTCAGCGGTTTGTGGATCAAGGAACGATCGGGAATACCAATCGTTCTAGCATTAGCACGCCGCAATTGATTCAGGCAGAACGGGACTTCACCCGAATAACGGATGAGATGATTGCTTGGTATGGTCAAAAGGTTAAGGATAATGTTTCCCAACTCAAGCTTTTGGAGTTTGTTTTATTAGGCGGGACATTGTTACTGTTGGGTTTAGAAGGATTGTTTATTTTTCGGCCTGCGGTCGATCGATTGCGATCGAGTTTACATAAACTTTCTAATGCACTTTCTAATGTTCAAAATGAACAAGAAAAGAGTGAGAAACTTTTACTCAATATTTTGCCACGTTCAATTGCCGATCGATTGAAACTAAGTTCAGACTGTATTGCGGACGGATTTCCTGAAGCAACCGTTTTGTTTGCGGATATTGTGGGCTTTACTGAATTGTCGAGTCGGCTGTCACCACAGGATTTGGTCGCTCGGCTGAATCAAATTTTTAGTGCGTTTGATACATTGGCGGAGAAGCACGGACTTGAGAAGATTAAAACGATCGGTGATGCTTATATGGTGGTGGGCGGATTGCCAAACCCGAGTGCAGAACATGCTGTTTCAGTGGCGAAATTTGCCTTAGAAATGCGATCGGAATTGCAGCGAATCAATGAATCTTTGGGAGAGTTGTTTGATATTCGGATTGGGATTAATAGTGGGCCTGTAGTGGCGGGTGTGATTGGGATTAAGAAGTTTACCTATGATTTGTGGGGCGATACGGTGAATGTTGCGTCACGGATGGAGTCCCATGGGAAGCCGGGTGAAATTCATATTAGCGAATCGTTTTATAAAAAAGTCCGATCGCATTATGATTGTGAATCTCGCGGGACGGTGATAATTAAGGGGAAAGGTGAAATGAAAACCTATTGGTTACGATCGGTGAAGACTGTTGAATGGTGAACGATTCAAGCCGTTTCATGTCATGGACTACGATCGATTACAATAAAACTGGACATAACATCTTAATTTGAACAAGCATCATGAGTATTGCCGTAATTTTGGGCGCGATCGTCGTTGCATTCATCGTTTTCAGCATTTTGATCAACATCATCAAAATGACCGTTAAAACTGCGTTTTTCATTGCACTCGCAATCTTCGTCATGCAATTCGTATTGAACATCAGAGTTGGAGAGGTCTTTACAAATCTATTGAAGATGATTTTTAAATTCTAACTCCGAGTCCGTTTTAGTGCATCTCTGATTTCCGCCGGAAGTTGACGAAGAATTTTACCCTTCACAATATCAACCGCCACAAGCGTCACCTGAGCCGTCACATGGGTAATGGTGCGATCGATCGATTGAATTTCATATTCCCAATTAATTCGGATGCCATGCATTTCCATCATGCGCGTCCGGATAATAGCTTCCGCACCCATCTTCAACGATCGATGATAACGAATTGACAAATCTACCACGGGCAACTCACAGCCCATCGCGACCAAATCCGCATACTCAATCCCCAACGATCGCAACGCTTCCACACGAGCTTCCTCCATCCAGGTAAGGTACGTGCCATGCCACACCACTCCAGCATAATCAGTATGATGCGGATGGACCTTCACCGGATATTCAAACCAATCTTGGGATGACCAATGCGTTCGGGCAAGGGCACTAGTACTAGGAAGCGAATTTACCATACGTTACATCTTGGGTTACAGTTCAAGCGTCCGATCGGAGCTTAACCTTACGATCGGCTGTCAAGAATTATAAATCGAAGTTCTCATTAATTCTTATCAAACTTCCACAATCGGTATTGCTTTGCTGTAAATCTCCTCAAAATCACACCGTTCTCGTAATATTTCAAAACAATGTCCTTCAGAAATTATACCAAACATTACAAGTTCTTAAAATAGAGCCACAAGTATAGAGAATTATTCATGTTACAAGTTAATAATGCGATCGTTGTTTTAATGCCGATCGAGACTTTACTAACCTAATATTGAGAAATATAAGAAGCGCCCCCAACTGCTCTAATTTAAATTGTTCTCATTTAAAATTGCAGACTTAGGATTCTTAATATTAGTTGATATTAATGGGCATTCAATTTCATTACACCTAACTCATTTATCTAATCTCTTTGTGAGGTAACTTAACATGATCGAACGAATCCTTCTCGCCGACTCCGGAACTGGACATTCTGAAGAAATGCTTCAGGCATTAATGGCCATTCCATCGATTCGTCGTGCCATGGTGACAATTTTGCATGTGGTGCCGCCTCAGATTTCAGCGATGCAAATGGAAGCAAAGACTAAAGAAGGGAGCGTCCTTGTACAAGCTGCCATCGATCGGTTGAAGCTTGACCCCGAGAAGGTTTCAGTGGTCATTCGGTCTGGCGATCCAAAATTAGTGGTATGCGAAGTTGCAGAAGAAGTAAATACTGACCTGATTATTATGGGATCTCGGGGCACGAAGAGCCGCCTGTTATCTATTTTTGAGAACTCCGTTAGTCAGTATGTATTTCAGCTTTCGCCGCGTCCGATGCTGTTAGTAAAAGATGATCTATACGTGCGTCCAATTCAGCGCGTTACGGTGGCAATGGACAAGTCAGAAATGTCTAAGAAGAGCTTGAATTTGGCATTATTCTTATTAAGAGACATGCCTGAAAGTAAGCTAAATTTAGTTCACATCGATCCAAATGCAAAAGCAGAACTATCCGGTGCGGCGGCTGAACGAGACCCTGTTCTCTCCTCTGCATTAGCAGCCGTAAAACGCTATGGCATTGATTGCCGTTGTTTTGTGGGAGCCGGGAAAGCAGGCGAAACAATTTGTCGCATTGCTGAAGAAACTCGCACTGACTTATTATTACTTGGGTCTCCCGATCGTCGTCCATCCATCGGTCGCAATCTCCCAGATATCGATCGTCTCTTGGGATCGTCTCTTTCAGATTACGTGCGAACCCATGCGACTTGTCCGGTATTGATGTCTCGGGTAGCAGGTTGATTTTTAAAGACACTTTATTACAATTCAGAATTCAGCCTCTAATTTCTGAGCTTCTTTAAGGGCAGCCTGGGCGGCGATCGGTTCTCCGATTGTTTCCCAGGCTTTGCTTTTTTCGACCCAAGCCGAGTAAATCACACTCAGTAAATCAGGGCGAATTCGGATTTCTGGGGTGAGTTTGAGGGATTGGGGGCATTACAATAAGGCGTAATGTTTCGCAATGTAGTTCTAACCATGTCAGCAACAATCGAAATTTATACTTGGAGCACTTGTCCTTTCTGTGTGAAAGCGAAGCGGCTTCTCGATAGCAAGGGCGCGAAGTACACCGAATATTGTCTGGATGGGGACGAGGCAGGCCGGACTAAAATGGCGGCTCGATCGGGGGGAAGCAAGTCCGTTCCTCAAATCTTTGTTAACGATCAGCATTTGGGCGGTTGCGATAGTATTCACGCGCTCGATCGGGAAGGAAAGCTGGACGTTTTACTCGCAGGCTAACAGTTGCGGCGGTGAACGGAAATAGGTCTGACATTCACCGCCGTCTCTTTGCGAACCAATCCTGAAGCTGCGATCGGCATGATTCTTCTAAAAATCCGCCAATCACCTGCAACCGATGGTTCGACAGTGGACTATCGGGAATATTCCAGACACTACGAACCGCACCCGCTTTCAGGTCATCTGCGCCATAGACCAAAGTCTTAATTCGAGCCAGTCCGATCGCTCCAGCACACATAGCGCAAGGTTCCAAGGTTACATACAACGTACAGTCAGTTAAATGCCAATTTTTCAGCGCCAACCCCGCCTGACGCAGCGCCAACACTTCAGCATGGGCCGTTGGATCTTGGTCTTGTTCACGCCGATTCATGGCCATCGCGATCGCATTCCCCTCGCCATCCACGACAATTGCCCCCACGGGGACATCGCCTAAAATTCCGGCCTGTTCTGCTAAGTCTAATGCGTTCACCATCCAGCCGTGATGTCGCAAATATTCGGGATTATTGAATTCGATCGGTGGGATAGAATAAGGCACAGCGCATTTAGTTCTCGTGAATCTTCCCATCATGCCCCATTCTCCAGATCTTCAGACCCTCGCCGCCTATCTAACAGGCACGTTCGATAACCGATCGCAGGCCATGGACGATCCGGTTTGGTATGTTGGGCTTCAAGTCTGGCATCAGGCTACTAATCTTTTTTCAGATGACAGCATTACTATTTTTGCAGAGCAAGCCAATAGACTCAAACTAGAACAACCTTACCGCCAGCGATTAATCCGATTGCAGGACGGTACCCATGGTCTCACGGCGCAGTTTTATGGCTTTAAAGACCCGTCCATTGTGCGGGGGGCTGGGCAATATCCCGATCGGCTGGATGACATAACCCCGCAGGATATTGATTTTTTGCCGGGATGCCTGCTGACAGTTCAGGCGCGATCGCTGAATGGGAAGCCCGGATTCTATGCGATCGCGCCTGAGGGGAGCTGCTGTCAATTTAAATATGATGACAAAATTGGTCAGGTTTCCCTAGGATTCGCGGTGTCTGCAACTGAATTTCACAGCTATGACAAAGGGATTAATCCTGAAACTCAGCAACCTATTTGGGGTGCGCTCATGGGACCGTACCAACATCAAAAACGATCGGTCTAAAGTATCCGACCTAATGGATCAGCTAATAGTCGGGGTAGCCTAAGCAAGACCACGCAGGATGCCTTCGAGTGCTTCCTCTTGAGTTGGGAAAATTTCAAACACAGAATCCATCATCGTCACCTCAAACACGAGCCGTGCCTCAGGATGAACATTGCAAATTCGGAAACTTCCACGAACCTTGTCCGCATCACGCATCCCAGCAACCAAAGAGGTTAGCCCTGAACTATCAATAAAATTCACCTGCCCCAAGTTGACCACCACATGACGACTTTGCTTAGAAATGCATTCCTGGAGTGTCAAACGAAACTGCCACGCAGTAGTGATGTCCAGTCGCCCGACGGGTGTAAGGACAATAACCTTATTACCGTCAGTGGTCAAATATTCTTTCTGGTCCATCCGCATTGCTCCCTGCTCTAAATCAACCACACAATATACTCCACTTGGGGACAATTAGTAACTATTAATCTTCTACATAGTTATTCCCAAAAATGAACGCTACAGCTCATACATCTATAAGAATCTCAGGACAACTACCTTAAGTATGATTATCTGATGAAAATAACCCAACTTAACTGGCCCCATCAACTTAAGCGGTAAAGTGGAGCAACTAACCCTATAAATTGCTTTACAAACGGTTCCAGTTCTCTTTAGCCTTTCCAATTCACCCAGTCTTGGGGCTTCAGAAAAATTTCATATAGGCGAGCTTCGGGAGATCCTGGTTCTGGCTGATAGTTATATTCCCACCGAACTAGGGGCGGCAAGGACATTAGGATAGATTCAGTGCGTCCATTGGTCTGCAAACCAAAAATAGTGCCCCGATCGTAAACTAAGTTAAATTCCACATAGCGACCCCGACGATAGAGCTGGAAATCTCGTTCCCGATCGCCATATTCTGTATTCTTCCGCTTCTGTACGATCGGAGTATAGGACGGCAAGAAGGCCAAACCACAGGACTGAGAAAAGGCAAATACATCCTCCCAAGACCGATCGGCAACTGGACCAACTTTCTCAGCATAGTCTGCCGCAACTGTATCCGCCTGGGATCCAGGATAGGACAGAGGATAGAGCGTGCCACTGTTGTCCTGGTAATCAAAGAAAATGCCGCCAACCCCGCGAGTCTCATTGCGATGCTTTAGATAGAAATATTCGTCGCACCAAAGCTTAAAGGTGTTGTAGTACTCAGGATTGTGCCGATCGCAGGCTTCCTTGAGAGTTTTATGGAAATGAACGACATCTTCTTCAACCGGATAAAAGGGAGTCAGATCAATTCCGCCCCCAAACCACCACACTGGACCCGCTTCAAAGTAGCGATAATTCAGATGAACCGTAGGAATGTGAGGATTTTTGGGGTGCAGCACCATGGATGTGCCCGTCGCATAGAAGCTATGACCTGCTGCCTCTGGACGCTGAGCCAAAATTGAGGGCGGTAACTGGTCGCCCCATACCTCTGAAAAATTTACCCCGCCTTGCTCGAAGACATTACCATCCCGCATAACCCGCGATCGGCCACCACCGCCTTCTGGGCGTTCCCAGGCATCCTGCTTAAATTTCCCGACTCCATCTGCTTCTTCCAATCCCTGACAAACTCGATCTTGGAATGACTTCATCCATTCGCTGACCTTTTTTTGTGAATCGGCTGGAGGTAAATTGCCAACAGTTCCATTCGATTCAACAGATGCCGACTTAACGGTTTCTTTGGATACGACAGGGCGTGGAGAGAATGCAGTCATGATGAATATAAAAGTTAGATCGCGCTTTTCTTCATCCTTACAGTACAGCTAATTGCACTCTAATCCATACCATCATTCCTGTTACTCAGTTTAGCTCCTGTCTGTGGTTGTCTTTAGCGACCGTCTAGCAGGAGATTTCAAGGTTTGTTAATTTGTTTATAGTTTCGCCCCTGCAAATTGGAGTAAAACGATCGGTCCAAATCTGACGATTAATCTGAAACTTCATTTAATCCCTAAATCTATACCCAGCACCCCACGCTAAATGTGCGCCTCTAGCTGCTATCTTTAGTTGGGAATCTTCACGGGTAGGGGCAGATGTTGAGATGGCCTTAACGTATCGGCGAGTGTTGCTGAAGCTAAGTGGCGAAGCATTGATGGGCGATCTGTCCTATGGGATTGATCCAGCCGTAGTCGATGCTATTGCGAAAGAAATTGTGGAAGTGGTGAATGCGGGTGTGGAAGTGGCGATCGTGGTTGGCGGCGGGAATATTTTCCGGGGTGTCAAGGGATCGGCAGCAGGCATGGAACGAGCGACAGCCGACTATGTGGGAATGATTGCGACGGTGATGAATGCCATCACATTGCAGGATGCCCTAGAACGTATGGGAATCGAAACCCGCGTCCTGACGGCGATTGCAATGCAAGAAATTGCAGAACCTTACATTCGTCGTCGGGCGATGCGACATTTGGAAAAAGGCCGGGTTGTGGTGTTTGGGGCGGGATCTGGAAATCCATTCTTCACCACCGACACGACGGCGGCACTGCGCAGTGCGGAAATTGGGGCAGATGTGGTGCTGAAGGCGACTAAGGTGGATGGTGTCTATGATTCTGATCCAAAGAAAAATCCAGATGCCAAACTGTTTAAAAGCCTCACCTATTCCCATGTGTTGAATAATGATTTACAGGTGATGGATAGTACGGCGATCGCGCTTTGCAAAGACAACAACATTCCCATCATGGTATTTAATATGATGGTGCCTGGGAATATCCGTCGGGCGGTGTTGGGTGAGGGAATTGGAACGATCGTTGGAGGTTCTTGTGAAATTAGCTGATGTAGAAAGTTCGATGAAGAAGGCGGTGGAATCCACTGTTCGCACGTTTAATACTATTCGTACGGGGCGAGCGAGTGCCTCATTGCTCGATAAGATTATGGTGGATTACTACGGGTCTCCCACGCCTATCAAGCAAATGGCGAATGTCACCACACCGGATGGGACGACGTTACAGATTCAGCCCTACGATCGTGGAACCTTGAATACGATTGAGAAGGCTATTTCTCTGTCTGACATTGGTTTAACACCGAACAATGACGGAGTTTCTATTCGGCTAAATATTCCGCCGTTAACAACGGAACGACGCAAAGAGTTCGTTAAGATGGCTTCTAAGTATGCTGAAGAAGGAAAAGTTGCGCTGCGGAATGTGCGTCGTGATGGCGTAGATAGTGTCCGTAAGCTTGAGAAAGCTAGTGAGATTTCCGAGGATGAGTCTCGTGATCAGCAGGAGAAAATTCAAAAAATGACCGATAAGTATGTTGCTGAAATCGATCGAATTTTTGGTGAGAAAGAGAAGGACATCATGAAGGTGTAGATCAAAAGCCCCTAGCCCCCTAGCCCACTTAACAAAGGGGAACTGGAATTCAACTTTTAGGGCTTCTTAGAGGGTGTTTGAAAAGTCTCTGCATTGGTATCAAAACACCCGATCCCCCTAGCCCCCTTAAAAAGGGGGAACCAGAATTCGGCTCAAAATCCCCCTTCTTAAGGGGGATTTAGGGGGATCGGGTGCTTGATATCACCACCTTTAACTTTTCAAACACCCTCTTAATAGGGGAAACTAAAATTCAACTCTTAGTCCCCCTTACCAAGGGAGAGTTAGGGGGATCGGGCTTTCGATATTAACGATCGGCCTTTTCAAGCACCCTCTGATAAATGTCCAAGCAATTTCCGATCGCTCCATAATCCCCATGCTTCCGCCATGACTGACATTACCTTCCCTAACCTTCAGGACTTGAACCCGATCGCTTATATCAATGGCTCCGGTCAACTCCCAGAAGAATTTCAAGGGAAAGTGGGTGTCTATGCAATTTTTGATGGGGCGGATTTATTGCAATATATCGGCTATTCGCGAGATGTGTTTCTAAGTTTGAAACAGCATTTAATTCGGCAGCCCGAAAAGTGTGTGGCCGTGAAAGTTCAAACGATCGATCGGCCTAGTCGCACGGCTCTCGACGAAATCTGTCAAGCTTGGATTGAGGCAGCCAATCAATCGGATCTTGCCACCATTCATAAGGACTCGGTTTGGACCCAATCGATCGATGTCAAAACTCAATTGACGGATGAAGAACAAGCCAAGGTGGCGAATGCGATCGATGACCTAGAGAAATCTATGATTTTGAAAAAAGCTTGTCGGCGCGTCGAAGCGATTATTCTCGATGGGTTGAAGGCGCGGGGATTAGAAACCGAAATTCGGTTCAACCCAAAACTTAAAGAGTCTGGACTGTTAGATTTGAAATAGGCAATGGATTTGGACTAAAAAATACCCGATCGCCAGAAATAACGATCGGGTAAGTAGATTTACGGTTAAACGTTGTTGGCTATGGGTCTAGCCATGTTGTCCCTAGCCCAGCCCCGGAATCAAACCACCGCTCAGCTTTTTCAGCGCACGGGTGGCGACATCGGCATATTTAAGTTCGCCGCACATTATTCTGCAAAGCCGATCGGTAGCGGATTGACGCTTAACTCCGACCTTGTAACCAATTCCCGGCACACGGTAGAAAATGTTTGCCAACTTCTGTGCCCACACCATATCCTGGCCCCACTCCACTTGGATCACTTGGGTATAATTCGCCAGTGCTGCACTGTTTCCAGATACTGCGCTGTCGATCGCAACAGCAGCCTTCATCCCACTAAATAACGCCGGACGAATCCCCTCGGCTGTGAAGGGATCGCTCAAACCCGCTGCTTCCCCCGCTAATAGGGCATGGCGGGTATGTAATTGCTGATCTTCAGTCCAGAGACACATGGGATGACTGTGAAACGTCGCTTGAGTGGTGTTCAAGCCTTTGAGCCGTGCATATTGCAGCAGTGCCTCTTTAAGATCTTCATTATCCTTACCTCGGAATGTACCTGTGCCGATGGAGTAACCGTTTGCCTTGGGTAAACTCCAGATGAAGCCATTTTTGATAATGCCGAAGTCAAACTGAGCGCTGGCAGCAATATCTTGAGCAGTAACTTCCATCACCATGCCCATGCGGACAGTACGATCGGCAAACCCGAGCCACTTCGCCATCGGTCCCTTTGCGCCATCCGCTGCAATCAGGTATTTAGCTTGAAACATGCCCTGATCCGTATTGACGGTCCAAAAATCGCCCTTAAATTCAATCCCCGTAACGGTTGTCCCGGTTTTCACCTGTGCGCCTAATGCCTGCGCCTGCTGGATGATGTGGTAGTCAAATTCCGATCGGTTCACCATCCACATCGGTTCTGTGGTGTTCAACGTTGCATCAACCGGGTCGCCCACTTTCCAGGTGTAACGAATCTGCTTCACAGTTTTAGAAATTACTGGAGAAAAGTCGAAATCAAACCATGCGCCCACCGCAGGAGACACCCCACCGCTGCACACCTTATACCGGGGCAAGGTCTCACGATCGATGACTAATACCGATCGTCCCAGCTTCGCCAAATGATAGGCCGCAGACCCTCCGGCTGGACCCGAACCGACGATGATGCAGTCCAGCATTTTTTTCAAACTGGGCGGTGTTGATACAGATACGTGAGTACTTATAGGACTTGTCATAGTAAAATTTTCCACGAATAAATTGATAACTAACTTATGGGAGACACCCGAATTAAACCCCTAACGGTCTTGATGCTACTAATTACCTACACTAATAAATCTCTGAATCAGTCATCAATGACCTAGATTTCATCTGATCTTAAAACTCCCAGAAAATAATCCGATCGGCATATTCACCTCAAATCAACCGATTCACCGTGTTTCTTGACGTAAATAAGCCAAATAGACTCCTTCCAAAAATAAATTTGCCGTCATGTCAAAAGGCAACGCTTCTAGGTCAAGTCGTACTTTCAACTGTTGGGCTAGTCGCAAGCTAACGGTTTCCCGAGCTTTAACTGAAAATTGGCTGCGACGGTTTAGATAGTCTCGAATCACAGCGAAATAATCAGGAGTCATCAGGTTAAAATTCGCCGTTTCCAGGATCACATCGGCCACCTGATCGGCCCTGGGTTGATCGGGAATGGTGATCGTGTCCTTAGTTGAACTAGGCCGTAATTCCTGGATCACTACCGTCCCTGCAACCCAATCGCCCAGCCGTTTTTCCTGGCGGCCCTGGACAATAAAAAGAAAGCCAACCAACCCAAGTAAAATGTCATCAAACACTCGCAAAAGTGCCCGGAGTGTAGCTTGAGGCAATCCGATCGGACGGCCATCTTCTCGAATGACCCGAATTTGGGCCATGCGTTTTCCGGGGGTTTGGCCTTGCCAGAGGGTTTCAAAAAAGACAAAGTAACCCACAAAAATTGCGAACAATCCCAACAGTACGATCGGCAGAATCCATTTAGATAAAGACCGCGTGAAACCAAACGTATCCTGAGCGGCATAGGTCAAGGTCTGAAATGAAAATAATAATCCCACCAAAATGACCGCAACCATGGCGATCGTAATCAATGTATAGTCCACCAAAAGCGCATAAGCCCGACTGCCAATGCCCGCCAACGGAAACTCCAATTCCACACTTTCCGGCGTTCGCAACCGAATTTCTCCAAAAAACTTCAGCGCCTTCGCCCCCGAAATCTTCCTTGCCGTCTTGTCTTCAAACCTTGCCATAATTGCCCTCAAAAATAACCAAAAATCTGGTCTCAAAACTCTTAATTCTCCAAATCCAACCCCAATCCTTCCTTGGAATGGAGCAAATCAAAATAAAGCACCGCCTTCACCGACTGCCAAAAGCCTAGCGTCAGCAAGGTGATTCCTAGCGTAACAAGCAGATTAAGCAGACTTGACAATGTAGTGGCTAATCCTACCGATGCCCCGCCCGATCGGTCTAAGGCAAAGGGGATTACTGTAATCATCTGACCGATCGCATTGATGGGTAACGTGATCAAAAAGCCTACCGTCGGGATGGTCATCAGCCGAAAACCTGACTTCTCGCTCAGTGCCCAGCTTCGTCCGATTGTCCCCATGCTGCCAAGCTTCGCCTCCACCGACAGTGGCACATCTGAAAAGAAAAATCGCGACAGAATCCAAACCAAGGCAGTGAGATAACCCAAGATCAGCAATAGCGACATAATGATTACGATTACCGCTAAAAATCCCATCATGGGTGAGGTCGGATTGAATGCTCCTGCTCCACCGAACGCCCCTAGAGTGAATCCTAGAATAAGCGTTAGTAGAAAAAAGGCAAAACTAAAAATAAAGGCAAGACTAAAAGACACCAATACAGCAATTAGTACGTAAATTAAACTTGCGCCTAGATAGGACCAAGTTAACGATCGGGTTACCCGTGCTGCATCTTTGACACTTTCTTCAGTTTGGGTCAAGTCATTGAATACAAGGCGAGAGATTAAGCCTGCATTGGATAAATATTTTCCAAAACAATAAAGCGATGCCACCAGCCACAGCACCACGGCCAACACCGCTAATCCCGGCGATCGGCGCATAGAGGATGAAATTATGGCCATCAAAGAAACTCCAAAAAACGGAATCACCAGCCAAGCCACAGCCCGCAGCGAAATTCCACAAAATAGTCGCCAGCGCTGCCGAGTAATAGCAAGGCTCACACTCACCACATCGCCAATAGAAAGCGGTTGCTTCAGCCGGGTGTATTGACTGAGACTTGAGACTTGGTTTGTTGGACTTCTCATACCGAATTAAACTAGTGGAAACTAATACATAGTTCCCTAACGATACCCCGATCGTCCTATGAATCTCCAGCGCTGGATTAATCGCAAAGAACCCCTTTGGAAAGAGCTAGAGGCACTCCTGCAAAAAATCGACAAGCAAGGGTTCAAGTCCCTCAGTGCAGGCGAAATACGATCGTTGTCTAGCTTATATCGCACCGTATCGGCAGATCTTGCCCGTGCCCGCACCCAGCAACTGGGCCAAACCCTCACCCACCATTTACAAAGCCTCACCAGTCGCGCCTACAGTCAAGTCTACCAAGGCTCTCGTCGTCAAGACTGGCGGGCAGCGCGGGATTTTGTGCTGTGGGGATTTCCGCAGGTGGTGCAGGAGACGGGGATTTATATTGGATTGGCGACGGCAATGGTTTTGCTGGGGGCGATCGTGGCTTGGTGGTATGCATGGCGAGATCCGGCCTTTATGGCACTGGTGGTACCGGAGAGCATGATTAATTTGGTGTTGAAGCAGAAACAACTTTGGATGGGACATATTTTGGGTGACGAACCTATGGCCTCTAGCACCATCATGATCAATAATCTCAGCGTCACGTTTCGAGCGGCGGCGGGTGGCATTACGGCGGGATTGTTGACGAGTTATATTTTGATTTTTAATGGGATTTTATTAGGGGCGATCGGAGTTTTGGTGGCGCAGGGCGGATTGGCCTATCCCTTCTGGGCGTTTGTGTTTCCCCATGGATCGCTGGAGCTTCCGGCTATTTTTATTGCTGGAGGCGCCGGATTGTTGATTGCCAAGGCGTTGTTATTTCCAGGAGAGTATCGGCGGGCAGATGCGTTTAAGGTGTATGGACTTCAAGCGGCGAAGTTGATGTTTGGGGTGGTGGTGTTGCTGATTTTTGCGGGGATTATTGAAGCGTTTATTTCGCCCCAACTTTGGCTCCCGGCTCCGTTTAAATATTTGTTTGGTACGGTGTTATTTTCAGCATTGGTGGCGTATTGTGGCCGATCGCAGTCGAATTCGATCACCAAAAACACAGGCACTATTATCGAAACTTGAGTTTGTCAATTATTTCTAAGGTATGAGGTTTTTTGAGTGCATATCTACCAAAATAGGGATGTAAATGAGCCTACCGATCGCTTTCCCTCTATACTTCGATCGGGCCTCATGAAGTTTTTATTTAGTGTGGTTCGATATGCGATTTTTTATTTTCCCAACTTTTACATTGATTTGGTTATGTAGCCTGAATTCGGCGATCGCCCAATCGATCAAAGCCGCAGATGGTGACACAACTATTAATGTCATTGGGAATCGATCGGACATTACGGGAAATCAAGTCTCCGGCATCAATCAGTTTCATAGTTTCACTAATTTCAATGTCGATGCAGGCAAGAGCGCTAACTTTATTCCGAATAATGTCAATATTCAGAACATTCTCAGTCGGGTTACGGGTGGAACCCCATCCCAAATTCAAGGCATCATTCAATCTTCTGGCGGGGTAAATCTATTTCTGATGAATCCATCGGGGATTTTGTTTGGGAATGGTGCAAGCTTGAATGTGCCGGGTTCATTTACAGCGACGACGGCCAACGCGATCGGGTTTGGTAATAACAATTGGTTCAATGCGGCGGGCAGTAATAATTTCACTAATCTTACCAATACACCGAATCAATTTGCATTTACTAGCGCGAATCCTGGGGCGATCGTTAACACCGGGAATCTAAAATTATCTGCAAATCAATCGCTGAATCTAATTGGCGGAACGGTCATCAGTACTGGCACTATTGCAACATCAGGCGGAACCATTACGATCGCTGCTGTCGAAGGTGGAAAAGCCGTTCAAATCACGCCTGGAAATAGTCTATTAAGTTATGTTTTGCCGATCGAAGCTCTGAATGCAATTAATCCTACGATCGGTAATCCGGTTCCCTTGCCTGAGCTGCTAACTGGATCACCGTTAGATATCGCCTCAGGAGTTGAAATTAAGAATGGGGTGGTGACACTGATAAAATCACAAACTAAAATCCCCAATCAATCGGCTGTCGCCGTGGTCTCCAATACTATTGATGTCGCTGGAGAGAAGGGGGGCAAAATAGATGTCCTAGGAAAAACAGTGGGGATAATGGGGGCAACATTGAATGCTTCAGGATTATCCGCTGGCGATACAGTACGGGTGGGTGGTGATTATCAAGGTAAAGGCAGTATCCCTAATGCAACAACTACCGTGGTCGATCGCACTAGTAAAATTCGAGTTAAATTTATTAACTCTACGGTTTAAATTTAGAAATTTATTGCTAGGCAATTCAAGTGTAGAATTTACGCTCATCACCGTGGTGCGATTTCGATATAGTATGTGATTTAGGTTTTGAAGCTCCATTTTTAAGAAAATCAGCTCCGATCGTACTTCCTCGACTGAACGTCTTGGGTCGATCGTTTGATTAGTCAAATCAGATTGCAGGTCACGAGCACGGGAGATTCTTTCAGTTGCAGGTGGAATTAGATTAATTAACGTGTCACCCAGATAGTAAGTATCTAGACTGTCATCTAGAATCAGGTTTGAGGTACTCCCCACGTGAAGTATTTCATTGAGAACATCCGCAACAATATTACTTTGAAGAGTATAGAGTTTCTGTCGCGTTAGGTTTTTATTCGCCATGACTTTTAGGACAAGTTGCCAATCACTGTCTATCCTTTTAGAGTATTCTTCAGTTTTGAGGGGAATTTTGTGAAGCCTACTTTATTCTTTTAGGTGCTTTAATTGACGATCGATTTCCTGTTGTTTCCGAGCAATCTTAGGCGATGTACTAAGTGATGTATTAAGTTGATAAACTATTAAGCTATGGTCTAATAGACTCGCCAAAAGTGCCATCATACTGGTGTTATAACTGAGATCGATGCGCTTTTGACCGATTACCTTAATTTGTAGATCAAACTCCCATACCAGTTGTCGTACTAGAATCCCTAAAGGTAATGTGAGCAGCCCCAGTAGCGCTAGGGTCGTTAATGGTCTTCTGATGATGCGATTTTCTCGGAGTTTTACAAGACCTTGGGCGATCGATCGTCGTAAACCCGAGGCTGTTAAGCGTTGGCCTAGCATATAGCCTATGCCCAGTTATTTACTTTAAACAAAACGGGTCATTTGAACCCGATAACGATCTTTTTTTGTAATTACTACTTCCCCGACTTCGACCCGTCCTTTACCTCGAATTGCAATCAGGTCGCCGCTTTTGATGGTGTGACTAGAGGACGAAATTTCGCGCCAGTTGACTCGGACATCGCCGCTTGTGACTATATCGACCATTTTACCGCGAGACATACCAAATCCAGCCGACGCGATCGCATCGAGTCGCATAGATGCTTCAGTGCTGGTCAATTCTTTTTTCTTGGGTTCACGAACTTTAAGTTCATCCAGCGGAATTCGGCGGGTTTTGACGGGTACCGATCGCACTTGATTAAAATTCAATTCTAAAAATTCGACTAGCTCAGGGACAACGATCGCCTGTGCCCCGCGTTCACCCAACACCAACACATCGCCCACTTTATCCCGGACTAGTCCAGTTCCGAGGAGCGCGCCTAAAAAATCTCGATGGGTGGCCGAGTCAAACAAGAAGTTTCCGGCAATGTCTAACGCCACCAGTTCGACCCCCGATTCCTCGAATGGAATTTCGCTGCGGGCGATTGCAATACGTTTCCGTTCGGCTTGCGGATAGCCCCCAAAAGCAATCAATTGAACATCATTTAACCGGGAAAAAATACGCAGCGCTTCTGCCCACTCTGGTGGTGACATGAAGTCTGTACAGACCACTTCCCAAGTTTTGATAGCAAGTTCAGCCCGGTCGATCACTTGCGCCATGGTCTCCCGATATTCAACACCTTTCAGCAATTCTTCACGCGGCAGCATTGGATTTTGGCCTTTTATAGAAAGTAGCGTACTTGAACATCTTATGATGGGATGAAACTTTTGAATTCCCTATGACCACAAATTACACCGTCAACTACACGACAAATTATCTGGTGGCCGCTATTGCCGATCGGATTATGGCCGAGGAAGCCTTGGTTTCGTTGCGCCGGGAAGAGATTCCCGATCGGGCCACGGTGCTTTTGGGAAAAGGGTTCAAGACATTAGAAGAGTATAGCTTGCCGGATCCAGTTGAGAGCACCTGGAAACGCTTGCGTTGGACTGCAACCTGGTTGGCTCCGTTTGGGTTTTTGGGGGGAATGGGATTTAATGTTGTGACAGGATTAAATACGTTTCCTTGGGCGGGCGATGTTGGAAATATTCTCATTGGTGGGCTATTAGGGGCGATCGGGGGGACGATGGGCAGTATTTTAGCCAGTGATGGGTGGTTGGTGATCTTGAGTGGTAAGCGTTCAATGACCCATCGACAACGCATTGATCAGGGGCAATATTTGGTGGTGGTGAAGGGCAGTGAAACGTTGATTCGGCGGGCAACTAAGGCGTTGTTGAAGTACGAGACGTTAAGTTTGGAAAATTATCCAGAGTAGTGTGGTTTTACTAAAGTCTCATTAAGGAATAAGGATTTAATAAGATCCAGAATTAGACTATCTGCGGCACTGCTGTGTAATTCCATTTTGGCAAGTAATCGTCAAATACAATTTCCATCGT
>JAYUEW010000306.1:0-5209 GCA_043739045.1 Synechococcales cyanobacterium | reverse complement strand
AAGGATTTCGATCGGGCACCATCGGCAATCGTATTTGTTTTTTCTATGCGTTGTAATTTTCCTGACAAAAACGATCGGGTTGCATCGTCCGCTAGCTTGGGTTCAACGCCAATAATTTGACAGTTTGGTGATAAGTGATGGGCAGCTATTGCACTACCCGAAATCAAACCACCACCGCCCACACACACCAATAACAAATCCAAATCACCCACGTCTTCAATCAATTCTTTTACCGCCGTTCCTTGTCCCGCAATGATGTCAGGATGATCAAACGGAGGAATTAGAATGGCACCCGTTTTCTCCAAAATCTCTTGTGCCACCGATTCACGGGTTTGAAGATTACGATCGTAAAAAACAATCTGTGCGCCATAGTCACGGGTTGCATTTTGTTTCACCAAGGGCGCATCACTCGGCATGACGATCGTCACATCCATATCCAACAATTTGCCTGCCAAAGCCATTCCCTGTGCATGATTCCCTGATGAATAGGCGATTGCCCCTCGTTTACGATCGATTGCATTCAGTTGTGACAATGCATTGTAAGCGCCCCGAAATTTGAATGATCCGGTGCGCTGGAAATTTTCGCATTTAAAAAAGACTTGGCTTTTGGTGCGATCGTTAATGGTGGTGGAGGTCATGACGGGTGATCGCTGTGCAATTCCCTTTAGCCGATCAGCCGCCCGATCGATGTCGTCATAGGAAATCGTAGACATGAATAATCCTAATTTTTATAGATCTTGTGCTTCATAGGCTTCGACAATACGCTGCACCAAGGCATGACGCACCACGTCCGATCGACTGAAATAGCAAAACGATGTGCCTTCAACCTGGCCCAAAATCTTCTCTGCTGTTGATAATCCTGACACCTGACTTGGCAACAAATCTGTTTGAGTTAAATCACCTGTCACCACCATTTTGGATTTAAATCCAATCCGGGTCAGTAACATTTTCATTTGTGCCGGGGTTGTATTTTGCGCCTCATCCACAATCACAAATGCATTGTTCAATGTACGACCGCGCATGTATGCGATCGGGGCCACTTCAATAATTTGACGCTCCATCAAATTAGTAATTTTTTCGGGTTCAATAAAATCATGCAGCGCATCATAGAGCGGACGAAGATAGGGATCAATTTTCTGCTGTAAATCTCCGGGTAGAAACCCCAGCTTTTCCCCAGCTTCCACCGCTGGACGGGTCAAAATAATCCGTTCATATTCGTTATTTAGCAATGCTTGAACCGCCAAAACTGCCGCGAGATAGGTTTTCCCGGTTCCCGCAGGGCCAATGCCAAAGGTCAAATCGTGGTTCCGAATCATTTCAACATAATGTCGCTGACGAAATGTCTTCGTCCGAATCATTTCACCCTTACGATTTTTGCCTAAATTATCAGATTGCATGGCCTTTAAGGAAGATTCTTGCCCAGATTCTAGTGCATGGGCTGCGGTCTGGAGATCGACATCTGTAATGGGTTTACCGACGCTCCAATACGGTTCGAGCGCTTTGAGAATGCGACTTGCACGATGAATTTGATTATTGGTGCCTGAAATTAAGAGATCTTGGCCGCGCATTACAATCTTCGCACCAGTCATCCGAGTCAGGGTTCGGAGATTAACGTCTCGTTCTCCAGCTAGAGCAATGGCACTGTCGATCGTCGGTAACTCTAAAGTCAGGGTATCGGGCATAGCGGCTCAAAATGAGTATAGGATTCTTGTTATCGTACCGCGTCAACTGTGAGGCTGGGGATCTGAGACTAGAGAATTGCCATAAAAAACGCCCTGATCATTCAGAGCGCTTTTTACGAATTGAATTTTAATTGAGGACGGTGGGGGCTTTACCGTTTTGAGTGAGTCGGATCAAGAGGAGATTGGGCGATGCCTGGGAGTATCCTCATGAATTTCAACTGAAATAATGTGACCCGAGATTTTACTCATCCAATCCAATGTCTGACGAATGGATTAAATGTTGTTTCTACCTCGACCATCAGGATCGCCCGCGATCGGACTCACTTCTAAACCGATAAAGCCAACCCTTTGATGAATTATTCTGCGGCTGCGGCTGGTGCTTCTACGGTGACAGTTTTACGCACTTTAGCCGATTCTTTAGGCAACAGATTTGCCTTGATCAACAAGCTTCTAACGGTATCAGTGGGCTGTGCGCCTTTTTTGAGCCAATCTGCAACCGCTTCTTCATTGAACCGAGTTTCGTTGTTACGAGGATTATGGAATCCAATTTCAGCAACGGGACGACCGTCACGACGGGAAGTACTTTGAGCGACCACAACACGATAGCTAACTTCGCGTTTTTTACCCAAACGCTTCAATCTCAGTTTAAGCATGGCTTACGTAGGAATTCCCAATATTTTACACAATTTGCTTGCCTAGGATATCATAGAAGAGCCGACGATCGGCTAAATCTATCACAACACAAAATTTTCTTGGGCTGATTTTCCTGTGCTGAATTGTATGAAGTGAATCGGGTGCTTTTAGATAGACAGGATTTACCGATCGGACCCAAGAGTTAGATTCCTTTACGATAGATTATGGCCGAATAAAAACTAAGTGTGGTTTGATCTGAAGAAGCGCCCACCGCATTGTCAAGTACCTATGTCTAGAAAAAAAATTCCTCAAATCATTGCTGGAGGACGATTCTTTATTATTATTGCCGTCCTCTGCTCTTTTATTGCCTCGATCGTGATTCTAATCTATGGCGGACTTCTCACATTTAATTCAATAGCTCAAATCACTGCTCAAAATGAAATCTCTAGCAAGGTTTCCAAAAAGTTAGTGGTGGCAATGATTGAAGTGATTGATTTGTTTTTGTTGGGAACTGTATTCTACATTACATCTTTAGGATTATATGAGCTATTCATCGACGAATTTATCGAAGTCCCAAAATGGCTAGAAATTCGGACGATCGACGATCTTAAAGCTCGGTTGATTAGCGTGGTCGTGGTCGTATTAGGTGTCGTGTTTTTAGGACAAGCGGTGAGTTGGGATGGTGAGACTAATTTATTTCCCTTTGGTGGAAGCGTCGGGATTGTGATTATGTCACTCACCTTCTTTTTGAATAGCCATCGTGATCCTAAGGGGCATTAATTCAAGCGTTCAGGCTGACTTGCGCTTCTTCCTGCGCCTTGAATGAGCGGAGATTTGATAGAGCTAATTTGACCGATCGCCCACTTAGCCGTATCTTGAACATCCGGATCGGGGTCTTCGCAGGCATTTTGAAGCAGTTCGCTAATGCGGGTCAAACTATCGTAAATGCGGGTCAGATCTCGAATGGCGTTTTTGCGAACATCAGGATTTTCATCTTGAATTGAAATCGCAAGGGCACGACTCATGGGTTTAAGCGTGCGGCTACTAATTTCAGACAGGGCCGATAGCACCAAACTTCGTTGACGAGAATCAGAGTCGAGCAACAGATCAACCATTGGCTGTACGGCCCGTGAGTCACCACTGCGACCGAGTTCCCAAATTGCTTTGTGACGTTTGGCAGGATCCGGATTTCGCAATTCGTGAACTAGTGAATCCATGACGCTGACCTTTGGCATCCGGACCGTGGTTGCGATCGTAGTTGGTTCTGAATCAAGTTTGTTTTCGAGTTCTAATTCAGGTTCTTCTAGCTCAATTGATGCTGGCGCATTAACTGGCGCAGTTTGGGAATTGGGTCGCCAAGGGTTTGGGTCGGGCGATTCGGCTATGGGAGCCATGATGGTTGCGGTGAGTTGCGGCTCGGGCGGTTTGTAGAGGATAGGTTCGGGTGCCTCGGGGAGGGAAGGAGGCGATCGTTTGATCACAAGGACAGCCCCTATGCCTGCGACTAGAATGCTAGCCCCTAATAGACCCTGAACCAGCCAATCTTTAGTCGGTTTTGGGGGAGCTTTAAGTGTGGTATCAGGCGGGGCGGTCGGTGTGGGTGTGGGTTGTGCCTGCGATGATAGGGCCGAACTAAACAAGCTTACGGTAAGTATGGCAGGCAGGCAGGGAACGAATACTTGAGGGGGGATCTGGAAAAGCATAGAACAAGGGGACGATCGGATACCAACCTACGGGCTAGAGTGCCCCAGCTTCTCAAGGGAATTACCAGAGCGTCGATAGACATTTTATGGATAATGTCATCATAGTCGAACAGCGGTGCCACGTACGACAATCCCTCCTGCATTTGGAATCTCCACGGTTAATTGACTGGGGCGGCCTAGAGTTTCGCCTTGACGAATTAGAATTTTTGTGGGGACAGGCAGGTATTCAATGGCTCTCAAATATCCACCAAGGGCGGCGGCGGCTGAACCTGTTGCGGGATCTTCAATTACCCCACCGACGGGGAAAGGGTTTCGGGCATGAAATACGAGGGAACTTTCTTGCCAAATCAATTGTAATGTTGTTAGTTGATGCAAGCTCATGAATGTTTTGAGCCGATCGAAATCATAGTCCAATCGTTCAAGTCTATTGTAGTCTTTAACGGCCAAAACTAAATGCCATGATCCCGCATAGGCAAAGCTTGGAGGTAGTGCTAAATCTAATTCCTCTAGTTGCCAATTCAATGCGTCTAAGGCTTCTAGGAGGCTTGTATTTTCGATCGATCGTTGCTGAGGTTCAACGGACGTTAATGCCGCTTCCCAATGGCCATTTTCTAATTGATTTACAACAACTGGAACATTACCAACAGTAGTGGACAATTGGTAGGTTCCAGCACCTTGATTTTCGCCCAGACATACGCCTGTCGCGATCGTGGCATGACCACAAAACGGGACTTCACCTTCTGGGCTATAGTAACGAATTGTACGATTTAAGCCGGACTTAGGCACTACAAATGCTGTTTCAGAAAATCCAATATCTGCGGCAATCTGTTGCATGGCTTTGGAGTCAGGCAAGGTGTCACCGATCCAAACTCCAGCGGGATTGCCACCTGTCGAAATGGTTGTAAATGCGGAGAAGCGATCGATCGTCATGATTAGTTCTAGGTTGAAATTAGTTGATTGTGCATTCACTTCCGATCCCCCTAACCCCCTTGATAAGGGGGGACTAGAGAAAGAAAACAATTGATATTTGTAAACGAGACTAGATCAAAAGCAATTGTATAGTCTATCTCTTATCATAGTCCCCCTTCATAAGGGTAGGGGTGATTCTTTAGAGAGAGGATGTAATCTGGAATGAGTTGAATCAGGTGATTCTTATGACCGTTTCCCTCTTGATTGAGCAGCTAAAGACGA
>JAYUEW010000305.1:0-11966 GCA_043739045.1 Synechococcales cyanobacterium | reverse complement strand
TTCGATAGTGCGATCGGAGAAGTTTTAAAATCGGTTAAACTCAACAGAATTCACTCTTAACCAAATCTTGATCATGTCAATTCTATGCAGTTACAGATTGATAAGTTGATGATGGCGATCCGATTAGAACAATTTATGGCTAGCAATTGGTATTACGATCAATATCAATTGCTAGCGAGCAGAGGATTAAATGCTACTTTATCGACTCCTGAGAGGAATCCATTTTGTCCAGCCAGCCCCATTTGCACTAACACGATCTTTGTCTTGAATAGATATTAAAAGATCGTCTGAACCTTCCATAACAGCTACATCTAGGCCAGATCCATCTTTAAAATATGCTCTATAGACCCAATTTGTTTTATTTTTTTGATTAGGATTAGGACCATGACAAAGTGGAGTAACAGTTTTGACACTACCTTGATAGTTGTAATTCAAAACAGAAGCGATCGAATCAACCAAATTTTGGTCTAGTTCAGTATCGTCATCAGTACAAAACTTATAGTCATAGGTCTTGGACTGCGCGTGAACCGCTGGCGCAAACATGGATACCAACATTACTACAGAAGTTGATAGTGTGAGGGAAGCCAAGAGCTTTTTGATCATGGTGTTGAGTTATGTGATGAAGGATACAGGCAAGTATTTTCAATTCAGAGTGTTCCTAATTGAGTAGAGCTTACTCCTCTACTAGAACCCAAAGTTATTTTAATGCAACTAGATTATTAAGTCTAGATAAATCCTTAAATTGATGCGAGGTATCACTTTCAGGGATTTATATGAGTTTTATGGCAGTGCAATCGCTGTAATATAGCTAATGATAGTTAACAAAAATTAAAAGCCGATATTGGTCGTTTTTAATGTCCTTATTGACTACAATCACAGGTTTTCCTCTCACAGCTATAGTTGCCATGATCAACAGTAAAATTGATCAAGTTTCTAATTAGCCATAAATGAATAGATTTAATAAGATTAAGATTGATGAGAGCTAAACTCTAAGTTATCGAATTCCTTTGATTTGAATTGGTGCATCTATGATTTTTTCTTTCAATAGTCAGGTAATTATTCAAGGTATTTCAGGATCATTAGGTACAACCTATGCTCCACTCATTCAGAACTATGGAACATCATTAGTCGCAGGAGTCAGTCCTGGCTATGGGGGTAGTCACATTGAAGGTGTCCCCGTTTTTGACATGGTAGAACAAGTTGTTTTACATCATGGTCCGATCGATATTTCCATTATTTTCAGTCATCCCTACGATGTACTTGATGCGGCAACAGAAGCCATGCGCGCTGGGATTCGGCAGTTAATAATCATTAGCCAGGGGGTACCGCCGATCGATATGATTCATCTGATTCAGCAAGCTGATGCTAATGACACATTGATAGTAGGTCCAAATAGTCCCGGCATAATCATTCCAGGAAAAATGTTGCTGGGAATTCATCCACCAATGTTTTATACACCGGGACGGGTCGGGATCATTACGCGCAACGGTCCGTTGACCTACGAAGTTGCTCGCATTATGACCAAAGCAGGGATTGGTCAATCGATCGCTGTCAGTCTCGGGTCGGATTCGATTTTGGGTTCAACCTTGCCACAGTGGCTACAAATTTTAGAGGAAGACGATGATACGGATGCGATCGTTTTAATTGGTGAAATTGGGGGTGACAGCGAAGAGAGGGCAGCCAGTTACATTAGGGGATCAATTGATAAACCTGTAGTTGCCTATATTGCGGGACATACGGCCCCGCGCAATCGCAGAATGGGCCACGCAGGAACCATTATCGAAACTCAATTGGGAGGATTTGGGCCAGATTGGGGAACGGCAGAAAGCAAAGTATCAGCCTTAAAATCAGTCGGAGTGCCTGTCGCGGATCGCCCTAGCCAGATTCCAGACTTAATACAACGCCTGCTAACTCCAAAACGGAATGCCCGTGCTACAAAAGTACGAGCTAAATTATCAGCGAACTGATTGGTTGGATCCCAGCTCGTGGTGGACTCCATGTCTTACTTAACTATATGTTTTGGCCACCCGTACTGCTGAACTAAACATGAACTAAACACTATTTGTAGTCACGCCAAACAGCGACCAATAATCCTTGTAGTTCAACATCAATAGCTTTAAGCTCTGTTTCAGGATAAAGAATTCGATCGGGATTACCGGGCATGAGAACCACCTTAGCGCCTTTCTTGTGGTAGTATTTCAAAGTTGTTTTACCACCGACATGAGCTGCAACAATCGCACCGTTCTTCACGGTCTTTTGGTCCGTCACAGGCTGCATAATCACCATGTCACCATCATCGATCAATGCCTCAATCATGCTGTGACCGCGAACCTTTAAAGCAAAATGTCCTGGCTTTAACATCAAGTTAGAAAAATCAAGCATTTCCACTGCAATATCTGGAAAATTCTCGACAAGACTAGTTGCGGCAATTGCGCCAACCACAGGAATGCCTCGGGGACGATGATGCAGAAGTCGAATAGTACGAGCTTGTCCCTCGTCCCAACCAATGTAACCCTTCCTTCTCAAATGCTCTAGGCGGCTCTGAACAGGGGCTGGAGACTTCAAGGTCATCGCCCGCATCATCTGCCGAATCGAAGGAGAATGCTGCTTTGTGGTAATGTAATCCACGAGCCAATCATAGAGTTGCTGCTGGGCTTCAGTCAGGATTTCTAGGCGATTAGGGTATTCCATAGGTCAAGACGTGAACACAAAACAAATGAAAGCGTATAGAACATTTGTATCCTAAAACATATGAACTGTCTAGAGCGTTTTTAAAAATAGTTGTAATACTTTAGAGTGCCAAACATGATGGAATATACGTAGGGATAGATTTGGGATAGCCTCTAGGGATAAAAGACTCATGAAATATGTGCAGCAAGCCATTAAGAATCTCTTCAGGCACGGGATCGAACGATCGACGCGGCATCGTTTAATCGGGATTTGCTGTGCAACGGTGCTGGGATTTCTGGCGAGTTGCAGTCCTTGGAGCGGAGATAAAGACGATCGGCGTACAACGGTAGAATTTTGGACAATGCAACTCCAGCCCCAGTATACGGATTATTTTACGGGCGTGATTTCGCAGTTTGAAGCAGAAAATCCGACGCTGAGAATTAATTGGGTAGATGTGCCTTGGTCAGGAATGGAGAGCAAGATTCTGACGGCAGTGGCCGCAAAGACGGCTCCTGATGTGGTGAATCTCAATCCAAATTTTGCATCCCAACTGGCGAGCAAGGGCGCTTGGCTTGATCTGAGCGATCGGATTCCGAAACCCGTCCAGATGCAGTATTTACCGAAGATTTGGGATGCAAGTACAATAGATGGTAAGGCTTTTGGGATTCCCTGGTATCTAACAACCCGAATTGCTATTTATAATCAAGCCTTGCTGCAACAATCTGGATTTTCTAAACCGCCCACAACCTTTACAGATTTGATGCAGATGGCTCCTGTTATTAAGGCTAAAACTGGAAAATATGCGTTTTTCACGACCCTTGCACCCATGGATTCCGGTGAAGTCCTAGAAAGCATGGTTCAGAGCGGTGTTCAGCTTATCGATCGCAGTGGTAGAGCGGCGTTTAATACTCCATTGGGACGATCAGTATTCCAAGATTGGGTTGACCTGTACCAAAAGAATTTGATTCCCAAGGAGGTTCTAACGGAAGGATATCGTTATGGTCTAGACCTTTACCAACGGGGCGAAACTGCGATCGTTGCCACGAGTCCGGAATTTTTAAAGACCTTAACCAAAAATGCCCCCACGATCGCATCTCAATCGTTTGTCACCTCCCAAATAACAGGTGAAACCGGAAAACGAAACGTTGCGGTGATGAATCTGGTCATTCCAAAGGATACGCCACGCCCGGATGCAGCGGTAAACTTTGCACTTTTTGTCGCGAATCCGACCAATCAACTGACCTTCGCAAAGGCAGCCAATGTTTTACCTTCGACCCAATCCGGTCTCCAAGATCCTTATTTCACCCAGATCCCCGCCTCGCCTAGTGAACTCGATCGCGCCCGTCTCATCAGTGCCACCCAATTAAAAAGTGCTGAAGTTTTGATCCCAGCGATGAAAGACGGCAAGCGCCTACAAAAGGTAATCTATGAAAATCTACAGGCATCAATGTTAGGCCAAAAGCCGATCGAGCAGGCCTTGCAAGATGCCGAACGAGCTTGGAATGAAGGCGGATGAAGCATATTTTTTAGCACAGAGTTATAAATTCAGATCTTCCTAACTAAATGCCATGAAATTCAAATCTCAAAGCCGATCGTCCCAAATGCCGGAAGTCAACTTGATCCCAATGATGGATGTCATTATGACTATTTTGACGTTTTTCATTATTGTCTCCATGACCCTAACCAGCAGCACAGGATCGGTGAAGGTTGAGCTTCCCGGTGGTAAAGGCGGGCCGTCGGGAGACAAGCAACCCGATCGTCAAATTATTAAAATCGATGCTCAGGGACAACTTTATTTAATTAAGTCCACTGGCGGCGCTGAAATACCTGCAACCATGGCCCAACTTGAACCTCAGGTGAGAGCTTACTTACAGCAGAATCCAAAGGGTATGGTGTTGATCAATGCCGATCGGACACTGTCCTATGACAAGGTGATTCAAGTGCTAACCCAGTTGAAAACAGTTGGAGGCGATCGGGTTTCACTGGGGTTTAAACCAGGTTAATCGCCTGCAGACCTAATCAATACTACATACTCAATCAATATTGCAGGTGTAGGGTCTCGTCTCGTACTCCAATGCGAGAAGAGCGTTGACAACGGTGATCGCGTCCTCTTTCTTGGTGTATTTCCAGCACATAAAGCTGTTCTTTAATGGCGGATACATGTTTTTGACCATAGGCTTACTGTTAACTATCTCAAAAACCTTCTCCCAATACTCATCTGTCAGCTCACGGGTGCTATCAAAACCTTCATAGGTGTCAATGGAAACGACGCGGTTTTCTAGAGCAAGGAGCGGCTTATTGAGTGCCCTGAGTTTCTTTAGATAAGGTCCATACTCAGAAATACTCTTGTTGTAAGGAATTCGGGGGTCTAGTTTTACATCCATGAATGGCTATTCTCAACAAGTAAATGCTAAAAGTATAAAATGAAAAATTTACAGAACGGCGCGGGGAAAGTATGGCAGGTATGGACAGAGCGGCTATAACCGTTACGGTATAAGGCTTTGAGGGGGTTCAATCAAGCCTAGCCACGGATGCTCTAGTTGATATTGCTTATAGCGGTTCTCGGTCAAGCGGTGTACGCTTTCAGTCTTTAAGCTCTTGCCGATTCAGAACCAACTGTACTCCACTAGCTTAAGAACCGCCATAACAGTTACAGCTACTAGCTAGCTAGTAAATTTACTACTTGACAAAAAGTGCCGTCAGCCACAACACCAGACAAACAGCCCAAGTCACCACCACACTGAGTGCCTGCGCACCACCGGGAACAACTGATCGAAATTCGATCGGAATCAGCCCCCACAGTCCAACGCCTATCACGTATCCAAGGATTAATCCGACAATTCCATACAACACCGATCGGCCAAGATTGCGCTCCTTCCGATAAATCCCGTAGAAGGTGCTCCCTGTCGCCATAGCACCAACAAACTGTACCGTTGCAGGTAATGGATTAAGGGCAACAAGAGTGGCCAATATCAACGCCACAACCGTAGGTACGACCCATTCTAAAAGACTAGGCGTAGTAAACGTGTTTGCCATCCAAGAACCACTAGGGAGCGATGGCATTGAAAGCTTGGGAAGGGACGACGGGGTCTTTTCGGCAAACCGAATGCCATCCGGGACTTTTATTTTTCCCTCTTGACGAAGTTTTAGCCGCCGCATTAGAACAGAATCGTAGGACGCTTCCACCTCAGAACATTTTTTCACGTCCCCTGCATACTCTCGCAGGAGCCGATCGCGGGTGCTTTGGATTTCTTCAAAACTAGCTGACTCAGCAACGCCAAGCTTTTCGTAGGGAGTTTGATCGCTCATGGGGGGCTGTAGTTTGGTCTCACCTAACAGATTAGCTCAGTTTTCTTAGGCATCACAACCGCTTTGTGAGAAAACTTACCAAATGTAGGTGGTCCGTTCCCCACAACCTAGGGCATACTGGTCTCTATGAAAATTTATAGTGCTATTGGCGACTTAAGTAAATAAGATGAACGATTCATGTAAATTACTTCAGTCTAGTTGGCAAATCAGTTGATAAAATATGCTGCTTGCTTGTCAGAGGCAAACCATATTTTGAAAATGACTAGTTTGACTAAAGTAGTTCAATTAAAATTTAAGCGTTGGGAATAGTTGGTTATGGCTCAAGCCAAAATTTTAGTAGTCGATGATGAAAGTGCAATTCGCAACTTGATTTATCGCTTTTTAGGTAAACAAGATTATCTGGTTGAATCTGCTGAAGATGGCAAAAGCGCTTTGGCCATGTTTGAAAGTTTCAATCCAGACCTAGTTATTTTGGATGTAAATCTTCCTGATGTGACAGGCTATTCCCTTTGTCAGGAAATGCAGAGTCGCACAAATGTTTTTATTTTAATGTTGACGAGTCGCACGGATGAGTCAGATAAGGTACGGGCGTTTAGTCAAGGTGCTGATGATTACATTACTAAACCGTTTAGCTTAGTTGAACTAGGAGCGCGGATTGGAGCTATCCTAAAGCGTCAACGAACAGTAATAACGGCTGAGCAGCAATGTCTTGTTTTTAGTAATCTGGTTATTGACCCAGTGCGCCGTGAGGTAAAGCTGAATGAAGACTTAGTGCCGTTAACTGCGCTGGAATTTGACTTATTGCACTTTCTGGCTAGCAATCCGGGCCGAGTTTGGCGACGATCGGATTTAATTCAGCAGGTGTGGGATTACGAGTACGTTGGGGATCAGCGCGTTGTGGATGTCCATATTGGTCAAATTCGTAAAAAGATCGAAATTGATATCAGCCAACCTGCACTGATTCAAACGGTACGAGGTGTTGGATATAAGTTTGAGTCGCCTATGATTGCGGCAGAGGCGCAGACCTAGGAAATGTGATGGACGATACTCATAGCCGATACTGTTCGTAGGCGTTACTGGCCGCTCGGTGCAGCAAAGAGTGCCGATACACTAGTGCATCAAAATCTTCACAATATCCCCCGCCAATCACGCAGGCGATCGGGTACCTTCCAGTCAAGCACGCTGAAATTACCTGCATGTCGCGCCGAAATAAACCACTGTCCGTGAGAGCTAGTTTACCCAGACGATCGCCGTGGTGAGGATCTACGCCCGCATCATAAAGAACTAAATCAGGTTTGAAGCTACTCAACAAGTCGGGCAGGTACCGATCAAGAGTTTGTAAATAGTCATCATCTTCTAACCCTTCAGCTAGCGGCACATCGAGGTCGCTTTTTTGTTTTGTACTGGGAAAATTGACACCGCAGTGCATGGAAAAGGTAAACACCGACGGATCAGCTTGAAAAATGAAGGCGGTCGCATCTCCTTGATGGACATCGAGATCGACAATTAGGATTTTTTTCGCTAGCTCTTGTTGCTGCATGATACGCGCGGTGATCGCTAGATCATTAAAAATACAAAAGCCTGATCCATACCCCGGAAATGCATGGTGCGTCCCTCCGGCAGTGTTGCAAGCAAGACCCGTCTGAAGCGCGATTTGAGCGGTGAGAACGGTGCCACCCACTGCAATGCAAGTTCGGCTGACGAGATCGGGACTCCAAGGTAAACCAATCCGTCGGAATGCCTTATCGTCAAGGGTTCCAGTACAGTAAGCATTGACATAGGCGGGATCGTGAACTGATTCAATCCAACGTTGCGGGGCACGATCGGGTTTGTGAAACTGATCGGGTTTTGCCACGCCATCTTTCAGGAGCCGATCGTATAGCATCCGAAATTTCACCATGGGAAAACGATGCGTTGAAGGGAGGGGAACGGTGTAATTGGGATGGTAGATCAAAGGAAGATGCATAGCGACGATCGTATTTAGATTTCAAAATATTTGGACTTAACACTTAATATTTAATTCGATAAAACCGCTTGATTGTTGCTATCTCTTAAGAAAAGTCATGGATTTGATTGCTCTTTGTAAGCATTCCATCATTAGTAAGCAGTTCTGATTTTAAGATTGGCATATCAGGAGAACGAATTTTAAAACTTATCTGACCCAGTGGAGTAAAAAATCCCATGGCACATTCATTCATGACTCACAGTTGGACATTGGCATCTTTTTTTGCGAGTGCGTTAGGATTATTTCTGCTCTATAACCACACCAAAATTCGCAATGAAGATCTAGACGAGGGTCAATGGATGCTGTTTGCCATGAGCTTCACCTATTGGATAGTCCACTGTGTAGCAATAAGCACTCAGCCTTGGATTCCACAAGAATGGAATTGGGTTGCACTTAGCTTCAAGTTTTGTTCTGTTGTGAGTGCACTGCTCAGCTTCTCTTCTGCATTCAGCTTACCCCTGACCACCGTTTCTGAGGTGAATAAAATTGAAGAAGAATTCTACTAAATGAAGAAGAACTCTACTAAACTTTTATAATTTAGCTCAAAACGGGTTCAAGAACGATTAGGTTTTTGAGTCCGTTTTTTATGAGAAAAGCTCAGGCAATCCTGTTCTCTAGCCTTTGAGCAGTCCACTAATCATCGTTTCGAGTTCTGCTTTTTGAAGTGTGGTCAAAATAAAGACTTCCTGAGCGATCTTTCCAGCGCGCGCAATAATTTTGAATCCACCGCGAATCGGAACTGAAATTCTCAGTTTCATCTGGGGAACATGGGCACGAACGGGGCAAATAACACCAGGAGTAATGGTCTGGATGCCATCATATTGAGCAATTTTTTCAAGTAGGGCGATCAGTCCAGGAAGATGAGTCGAATGATTCATCACTAGGCGGGCTGCTTTTTGGTCGGGGGGGTGGGAGATACTCTGAGCCATGATTCTTACTCCTCATAAATTAAAAATTTGTCCAACCTGTCTATGCCCCTTCTAGAGGAGCCATGGTCAACCCTTCATGGGTGAGTTGCATGTGGTAAAGCTCGGCTTGCTCTAATGGCCCGGTCCAAACGATCGCCTGTCCTTCCTTATGAATTTTATCCGCGAGTTTCCATGCGCTATCACTAACCATGCCCGGAATGTAGCGAACAAGGGTATTGACAACATGCTCAAAGGTATTTTCATCATCATTAAGGACGATCACCTTAAAATTTGGATAGGGCTTGCGGACCGCTTGAGAGACGCGATCGGGAGTTGCGACCCCTGCTGTCATAGTGATAGAAGATCCATACCCTAAATGAAAGGATTGGGACGAGGGCGCGATCGATGCATGATTCAACATAGTGATTACTTGTGCAAACGAAAAATGCGGTCTAAAGCAGACTAGAACAGTGAGACCAGACAGAAGATATAGATTTGGTATGATTAAGCTTAGTCTGCTTATATATTTTGCCTTACAGGTGTCGTAAAAAATACATAATGATTTAAGAATCTTGAGAGGATGTCTTGTGCAAAAGCTATTTTTATGAATTTTTCTATTGACTCAACTCAGCAGGCCCAACTCCAAATCTGGGCGGAAAGTCTCCGATCGGGGCAACGAGAAATTGCAGACTGGACAGAGGGACGGCTGGCGGTGTCGGCGGTTCCGGGGGCGGGAAAGTCAACGGGAATGGCGGTGGCGGCGGCAATCACGATCGCACGTCAAGGGTTGCAAGCGAATCATCAGTTGGTGCTTGTGACCTTTACCCGATCGGCAGCGGCCAATTTGAAGTCGAAAATTCGTGATCGCCTGACGCATCTGAATCTACCGATGGGTGGATTCCTGGTGACGACGTTGCATGGGTTGGCTTGGTCGATTGCCCGGAGTTATCCAGAATTGTCAGGGATTACGGACGATACGATGTTAAATACGATGAGTCAAAATCATCGACTTTTGCGCGGCGCAGTAGAGCAATGGGTTGCTGAGAATTCGCAGCTTTATGGGCGATTGATTGAGGGAATGCAGTTTGATGGGGAAGAGACAGAACGACTGAGACGGCAATCGGTATTACGGACGGAGGTGCTTCCGGCGCTGACGATGACGGTGGTTCAGGAGGCGAAAAAGTCTGGCCTAATGCCGGAGGATTTGGCTAGGGTGGGCCGTGAGAGTCGTGATGACTATGGTGTGTTGACTATTTCGGCGGGGCTTTATGCGGAGTATCAGCGGCAATTACGATCGCGCAACTGGATTGATTATGATGAGATGATTTTAGGAGCACTGCGGGTATTGCAGAATCAGGCGGCTTGTGAGGTGTGGCGATCGCAGGTGTTTGCGGTATTTGAAGATGAGGCGCAGGATTCGAGTCCACTTCAGACCCAGTTGTTAGAAATCTTGGCGACAAAAGTTGATGTGCAGGGTAATGCACAGAACGGTGAGGTACAAAACTTAATTCGAGTGGGCGATCCAAATCAGGCCATTAATTCAACCTTTACGCCTGCTGACCCGGTGTTTTTTCGATCGTTTTGTACCCAATGTCAGGCGGAAGGGAATCTGGCGCAGATGACCCAAGCGGGGCGCAGTAGTGCGGTGATTTTGGATGCGGCAAATTATTTGCTGAATTGGGCGAATGCGACGCAGGCTAGAGCGGGGAAAGAATTGCCATTCCGATCGCAAATGATTGAGCTTGTTCCCCAAGACGATCCGCAGCCGGATGCAAATCCGGAGCCTGTGGGGTTGGGATTTGAAATTTCTCGTCCAAATGATACCTATGAATCTGTAGCGAGGATTGGGAATAGAATCATGGCATTGATGGCAACAAATCCGGATCATAGTGCGGCGGTGTTGGTGCGAACAAATGATCAAAGTCGATTTGTGGCCAGTGAATTGCGACGACTTTTCCCAAATACACCTGGTAATTCTGGATTAGATTTGTTTGAGGTTGGGGAGGAGGAACGCCGATCGCATATTCCGGCGGAAATGTTGGCGTTGTTACAATTTTGCGATCGACCTCATTCACCAGATTTACTTAAAGCTGCCTTAATTATTCTTCTGACTCATAAACGAATTCCAACCCAGGATTTGAATGTAATTGTTACCGCTCCTGAGCAGTTTTTATATCCCAGTGCAATCGATCCTCAATTGAGTCATGAGGCGCAACTGGCCAGCCGTGTTTGTCGTAGTCTTTTGAAGTCACGGATTGAATTGCCACTCTATCAACTTATTTCATTTTTCGCCTATACCTTGGACTATGATCAATCCGAACTTGCAACGACAGATAAGCTGTCTGAGCGACTTTCGCAACAAATACAAGAAAATTCATTGGGCGAGTTAATTACAATTTTGAGTGAGGTTGTGACATCTGAACAATTTGAACCTGTGATGGCAGAATCAAATGAAAACCGATATATGCGATCGGGCCAAGTCACAATCATTACGATGCACAAAGCAAAGGGGTTGGATTGGGACTATGTATTTATTCCGTTTTTATATGAGGCGATGATTCCGGGAAAACTCTATGTTCCTCGTCCGGCGGAGTTTTTGGGACCGTTTACATTACCAGAAGTTGCACGCGCGCAGATTCGGGCGATTGTTCATGAAAATCCATTGCCAGATTTGTTTGCGGCATGGGAACGGGCAGAGGAATTGAAACAGGCGGAGGAATATCGTTTGTTATATGTGGCGATGACGCGGGCAAAGCGTTTACTTTGGATGTCGGCGGCAACGCGAGGACCATTTGCTTGGAGTAAGCCTGAAATGTTGAGCGATCGGCCTCCATGCCCAGCGATTCCGGCGTTAATTAAACAATTCCCGAGTTGTGTTGTGGGATGATTTAGCAAATTGTGAATCTTAATCTAAGGGGTACCTAAACAGGTAAGGGAGATTCCTCCCCCTTTTTAATTTAATTACAATTGAATTTGGCACTGGTTCCGTAGCCTGGGAATCTGAAAAGCTGTGCAGAATATAGCTTGGAGGGGTTATCTATAGGATAACAGTTCATTCGATTTTATATCTTTTA
>JAYUEW010000304.1:0-5018 GCA_043739045.1 Synechococcales cyanobacterium | reverse complement strand
TCGAAGGTCGGGAAATTTTGGATGGGACAGCGGGATTGTGGTGTGTGAATGCAGGGCATGGCCGCAGTACTATTGCAGAAGCCGTCAAAAATCAAATCGAAACCTTAGATTTTGCGCCCACTTTTCAAATGGGACATCCAGGACCATTTGAACTCGCCGATCGTCTCACTGACATCACTCCCGGCGATTTGAATGCAATTTTCTTCGCAAATTCTGGTTCCGAGGCCGTTGATACCGCACTAAAGATTGCGATCGCCTATCACCGGGCCAAAGGGGACTCTACCCGAACGCATTTAATTGGTCGAGAACGGGGTTATCACGGTACCGGATTTGGCGGGATTTCAGTCGGGGGCATTGCTACTAATCGGCGGGGATTTGGACCATTACTTTCAGGGGTTGACCATTTACCGCACACTCACAATCTTGAACACAACGCCTATAGCCACGGCCAACCCGAATGGGGCGCACATTTAGCCGATGATTTAGAACGCATTGTTACCCTTCACGATGCATCCACCATTGCTGCTGTGATTGTTGAACCTGTTGCCGGATCAACGGGCGTTCTGATTCCCCCAAAAGGCTATTTAGAAAAACTACGATCGATCTGCGATAAATACGGCATTCTATTGATCTTTGACGAAGTGATTACCGGATTCGGTCGAATGGGTACGCCCTTTGCTGCTGATTATTTCAATGTCATTCCTGATTTGATCTGTGTCGCTAAAGGCATCACGAATGGCTGCGTTCCCATGGGAGCCGTCTTTGCTAAAGAGAGTATTCGCGAGGCGTTTATGCAGGGACCAGAAGCCGCCATTGAACTCTTCCATGGATATACCTATTCTGGCCATCCTCTCGCATGTGCTGCAGCTCTTGCGACGTTAGATATTTATCAGAACGAAAATCTATTTGCCAAAGCCGCTACGATCGCCCCCTATTGGCAAGATGCATTGCAATCGCTTAAAGATATTAGTTGTATTGTTGATATTCGGACGATCGGTCTAATTGCAGGGATTGAATTAGAATCTATTCCTGGATCTCCTGGCGCAAGGGCATACAAAGCACTTGTTAATTGTTTTGAGCAAGATTTACTGATTCGGACAACAGGCGACATCATTGCCCTTTCGCCGCCACTGATTATTGAAAAAGAACAAATCGATCGTATTGTGAATAGATTAAGGTCTGTTCTTTCAGCTCTATAAAATTCAATACTTAATTCATAAATGCACCCAATTTATTCCCTAATCGTCCCACTTTACAATGAACAAGATACGCTTCCAGAGCTAATTCGGCGCTTAACTGACGTAATGAATACATTAGATGCACCCACTGAATTAGTTTTGATTAATGATGGCAGCAAAGATCAATCCTTAATACTATTACGATCGTTTCATCAACAGGACCACAGGATTTGCTATATCAATTTAGCCCGTAACTTCGGCCACCAAATCGCTGTCACAGCGGGCTTGAATTTTGTACGTGGTGATATGGCAATAATTCTAGATGCCGATTTACAAGATCCACCAGAATTGATTCCAGAATTAATTAAACAATGGCGATCGGGCTTCCAAGTCGTCTATGCTCAGCGGACAAAACGCATTGAAGAATCTTGGGGGAAACAGTTTCTCGCCTATTGGTTTTATCGAATCTTACGAAAATTAGCAGACGTGGAAATCCCAACAGATACGGGAGATTTTTGTTTAATCGATCGATCGGTAATTGATATATTAAACTCAATGCCAGAGCGCACAAGATATTTACGAGGATTACGATCGTGGGTAGGATTCAATCAAACGGCTGTGCCCTTTAGTCGTGATGCTAGATTTGCAGGAGAGGTCAAATACACCTTTCGGAAATCATTTAAACTCGCAATCAATGGCATTGTTTCATTTTCTCAAGTCCCATTACGCCTTTCCACCTATGTTGGATTATTTGCCGCAATTGTTTCTTTATTCATGGCTCTATTGATCTTATATTGGCGCATCTTCGTACCCAATTCTCCATTAACTGGATTTACAATGATTTTAGTCGCCGTTTTCTTTCTAGGAGCCGTGCAGTTAGTCTGCATTGGCATTCTAGGTGAATACATTGGCCGTATTTACGAAGAAGTCAAAGGCCGACCGCTGTACACTATTTCCGAAATTGTCGGACTTAAGAAGCCATAAAACAAACAATTAATGTGCCCCTTTCAAGCACAACACATCTTGACTTTTCCATTGCTTAAAAATATCAAACCGATTATCGTCCGGAGCAACAAACTTATATACTCGCAATCCACCTCGGCAACCATTCACCAAATTCCGATCGCGAGACACACAAATCAATCGCAAATTCATCTTCCCTAGAATTGACTGAATCGCCGTCATAGGAGCCGTTTTATCAGTCACATTAATCCCAAACAAAATTCGCATATCCTGACGGTGCGCCAACACTGTAGCCCACAATCTTTGCATATCTTCATCCGTCGTTCGCGTCCTCCGATCGGGATCAAACAGCGCCACCAAATCTAATGCGCGCAGCATTTCAACTTGAGCCGTTATCAATTTCACATCTTGCAATGCCAACATCCCATTGCCTTGATGCAACATGGAATCTAACAGCTTACGATCGCGCAACCGAACAAAAAGCGGATCATGAATCAAATAATAATGCAATCGCAATTGAGTATACCAACCTTCCGAATCTTTAATTTGAAGGTCTGGCGTTACATTTACTACATACTTGTATTTCAATTCCTGTTTACGTTGACTATAACGTTGATCCATCAAAGATAAATCAGATTGATCTGGGCAGTATTCAATAGAATCAGCAATAGCTTCAGCCTCCGCTTGCTTATTCTCTTCACGGACTTGCGCTATTGTGTTATGAATTTGTTCAATTTCCTCAGTATTATGATGACGGTATAAATATTCAAACCCTGGAACTTCACGGGTTCCCGTCAGCAGATCATACTGAGCCTCCAAACTATAGCCATCGCCCAGAATTTCCAAAACATCATCCGTCACAGTTATTATCGTATGACCCTCTCGTTCCAGTCCACGATACATTTGCATGCGATAGCGATTCAAAGACAAATTCACCCGAGATGCCATTTTTGCCCAAGTGCGCAGGGTCACTGGATCAGTACCCCGATCGACATCAAAATCTACTTCTCTCAGCAGCAGCATATTGTACCGCACAGCTTTTGTGGTGGACGTTACTAATTCTCGATAATAAGAACTACCATTGCCAATCTTACCTAACCCATAACTTGATGCCCAAACATAACGTGGCACCGACGATCGTACGCGTGCCAACGCTTGACGGGATTCAGTATCCGACATCACGCCATTAAAAATAGCGAACACCGCCACAAAATGATTGTCAATATCAATTGAAACTCCTGTCCCTATTGTTGGAGTCACCAATACAATGTCATATTGCTGCATCACAGCATTGATATTACTGGCAATGCCATGGGCCGGATGATTTCGATCGACCACAGTTTCACTATCAACCCGTAGAATCCGTTTTTCAGGGAATCGATCGGAAAAATAGGTTTCCAAATTCCGCGAACTCCAGCGCCCTCTTACCTTTTGAGAATCCAAACAAACATAAACTGGACCCGTCTCAATAACCCGCTCCATTTGTAAAATCAAAGAGGCTGGATTTGGAGTGTCATAAAATTGGGTCTGCATAAACCGATCGCTACGCCATTGATTCAGCAAGACCCAAGGCTCTATGGGTTCATCTAGTAAACTTAATACATATTCAATACTAATATTTGATAAATCCGCATCCTGAGCAATCACTACGCCGCCAGAACTCAATACGGTTTTAATCAATTCTTTCAGAGTCGCCAGAATCTTAACGCGGACATTGGCACAAGTTGGACTATTGAGAGCATGCCATATTACTTGCTCCACTTCATCCAAAATGACAATTGAATTCGCCCAATCTTCAGGCATAAAATTCGCTTGGGATGTTGCATACAATGAATCCACACACAATCCATAGCCAGACATTGCTAAGCTTGCATTGTCTTTGATTTGACTCACCCAAGGCAATCCTAATCCATGACATATCGCTCGCCCCAATTGAATTCGATGGGTAATCACCAACACCTTACGATCGACTTGTGGAGGCAAGGCTAAAAACGATCGCAATGCCGTTGTTTTTCCGGTGCCCTTAGCACTTTTAATACAAATTAGTCCCGAACTTGGGTAATCCATACCTGTCAAAAACGGAAGATTGACAACCTGGGAAGCGCCATAGGTTAGGTTCCAAGCTTGACTCTGCTGCCAATATTCAAAGCGGGTCGCGTTCCCCACAACGGCTTCAAATTCTATTGCACTACGGCCCACAATAAAATCATCCACACCCTTCTCTGGACCCGGCAATTCAATGACCTTAACGATCGATCGTCTGATATTGGAGTGATTAGATTGATCATTACTGTTCTGAACTGGACGGGACAACAAATTCCCCAAACATCCGATCGCGTTATTGACCTGTTGAGCCACATGAATCCGCGATTCATAATCAAAACAAATCAAAAAATTACGGGGAATTTCTGTAAAAACTGCCAATTCTGGAATCAATTGATTGTTTTCTTTACGATACCCGCCAAATATTCCTGGCAATGCGATCGCAGCATAACCCGCTGTCAGCAAGCATCCTGCCTTCTTTTCTCCCTCCGTCAAAACCACCGGGATCGCATTGCGCTGCACCCAGCTCCAGAATCCTGTTCGAGTGTCGCTGCGTTTAATCGAAATTCGGTACCGATCGGCCACGCGCTGCCACACCGAAGACGGGACATCAAGCAATATTAAACGGCTTGAACCCTTACCCAGACTAGGGCTTAAATACTTTGCCGACTTTCCAGTAAGCGGAGTAATAATTGGAGTTGCGGCATCTGGTTTAAACCGTCCCCATTGCATTTGTTGCCAACCTGCCAACGGATCGATCCCGCTGACCCACCACCCTCGTAGTGCCCGATTATTCGATCGCGTTACCTTCCAATTCAATCGTTCTGCAATGGG
>JAYUEW010000303.1:0-5307 GCA_043739045.1 Synechococcales cyanobacterium | reverse complement strand
TACTAATCGATCTTGCTTGAGGATGCGTTCTATGTCTAACATCGTCTATATCTCTTTGTTTCTGTTTTTTATCTTATATTATTTCCCAACAGGTCTAATCTTAAATCGGATCCTGTTGTCGTGTCTCCGATCGTAACCGATACTGATCGAACCCCTGAAGAAATTCTCCAGGACGCTTATTTAACATTGCGATCGGAAGTTGTGGATGAAATTATTCAATTGCTGAAATCGTCTTCTCCAGCATTCTTTGAACGTGTGGTTGTAGATTTGCTGGTTTCTATGGGCTATGGTGGCTCACGAAAAGCAGCAGGAAAGGCGATCGGGGGCAGTGGCGATGGCGGTGTGGATGGGATTATCAGTGAAGATCCGCTGGGTCTTGATAATATTTACATTCAAGCAAAACGCTGGGAAAACAATGTGGGAAGACCTCAGGTACAAGCCTTTGCAGGCAGTTTAGAGGGATTTCGATCGCGAAAGGGCGTAATGATTACCACATCCGATTTTTCAAAAGATGCGAGAGACTATGTAACCCGCATTGAGAAAAAGATTGTATTGATCAATGGAGAAATGTTAGCAGAGTTAATGTTAGATCATAATGTCGGAGTGAGTGAAAAAGAACGCTTTGTCATCAAACGAATTGATACTGATTATTTCGATGAAAGCCAATAATTGACCGATCGATGCATCTAGTGACCCGCTGAAAAGATGGCTGATGTTGCGATTCTAGATACAATAAAAACAAAACGCATCGGATCGAATTGCTATGAATATTGCTGCATTCTCTGGTGCATTAGAACTAGGATTTCTCTATGGTTTAGTTGCCGTAGGGGTTTATCTCTCATTTCGGGTATTAGACTTTCCAGATTTGACCGTGGATGGTAGTTTCCCTTTGGGCGCAGCCGTTGTAGCCGCTTTGATTATTAAAGGAATTCCGCCACTGATTGCGACAGGTCTTGCAGCCGGAGCAGGGGCGATCGCGGGTCTTTGTACTGCAACTTTAAATGTTAAATTTAAAATTCTGAATCTGTTAGCTAGCATTCTGACCATGATTGCATTGTATTCAATTAATCTTCGGATTATGGGTCGCCCGAATCTACCCTTGCTCAACCAGCCGACCGTATTTCAACCGATTAATAATTTTATTCAATCGTGGCCAGAACCGATTCCGACCTTTGGAAATACTATACTTCTAGCCACGATCGCCCTTATTACTAAGTTGATATTTGATTGGTTTTTACAATCTGAAATTGGCCTTGCTATGCGGGCAACGGGTGCAAATCCAGCTATGGCCAGAGCGCAGGGGATTTCGACTTCTGCAATGGTGCTGTTAGGAATGGCGATTGCGAATAGTCTTGCTGCATTTGCGGGGGCATTGTTTGCCCAATTGAATGGTGGAGCAGATGTAGGTATGGGAATTGGAACAATTATTTTTGGGTTGGCGGCGGTCATTGGTGGCGAGACAGTGTTTAATCGGTTGAACATTGTGCAGGCAACGATCGGTGCAATTGCTGGCTCGATTTTATACCGTATTGTCATTGCAATTGCACTTCAAGCGGATGTTTTGGGAATTCAATCTCAAGATTTAAATTTGGTGACGGCGGTGCTGGTGACGATCGCTTTAATATTGCCCAATAAATTAAGAATTAAGCATTGAAAATTGGAGATTTAGATATGATTTCTTTGAATGGAATTCAGGTTACATTTAATCCTCGGACAGCGTTGGAGAAAACGGCGTTGAATAACTTGTCATTGATGATTCCAGAGGGACAGTTTGTGACGGTGATTGGGAGTAATGGTGCGGGTAAATCAACCCTGTTAAATGTATTGAGTGGGGAGATTCGATCGGACTTTGGTACGGTCAAAATCGGGGATCTTGATGTCACGAGTTGGGATGCGGCGCGCAGGGCAAAGTTAGTGGCTAGGGTTTTTCAGAATCCATTGATGGGATCTTGTGCCGATTTGACGATCGAAGAAAATCTAGCGTTGGCGGCGAAACGGGGAATGCCCAGAATGCTGAAATCGGCACTGAACAAGTCATTGCGATCCTACTGTCAAACCCAACTCGCTAGCCTTGGACTCGGGCTTGAAACCCGGCTGGGCGATCGGATGGGATTGCTTTCTGGGGGACAGCGGCAAGCCGTGAGTTTGCTTATGGCGACCCTCGCGCCCAATCAGATGTTGCTATTGGATGAGCATACAGCAGCCCTTGATCCGAAAACGGCTGAGTATGTGATGAGATTAACCGATCGGATGGTTCGCGATCGCAACCTGACGACGCTGATGGTGACGCATAGTATGAAGCAGGCTTTGATTTGGGGCGATCGGACGATTATGTTACATGACGGACAGATTATTTTTGATTTGAGTGGTGAAGCCCGATCGAAGTTGACTGTGGCAGATTTGTTACAGCAATTTGAACAACTTCAGGGAAATCAGGTTTCAGATGATGCCTTATTGCTAGGATGAGTGCATTCTCATCAGGCCGAGGGTGCATATGCCTATTCAAAATTCCCAAGAATTTTCGGAACAGGGCTATCAATCGCCCATAACATTATTTCCACAGCATCCTATTGACTATGAAATTACCGAATTGAGCCTAGAAGCGCAGACAGAAAGGGCGTATTGTCTGAGTTTTCCAAGGGAAGATGAAAGACGGTTCCAGGTTTTCTATAGCAAGACATCCCTTCTGTTTTCACGGGCAACATTACTTGTGGCGATCGTAGGATACATCGTCTTTGGTTGGGCTGATTTATGGAGTTTACCTGTCACCTATCCCAAAGCTTGGTTCATTCGCTATGTCCTAATCTGTCCAGTTTATGTATTGGTATGGGCGCTAAGTTTTCGGGTTAAATGGTCTAAATTAATTCCAAGACTAGCTGGAATGACCCATTTAGTTGGGGCTGTAGGATTGATGGCAATTATGGCGATCGCGTTGCCGAGAGAAATAGGCCATCGCATGTACTTTTTAGGATTAGCATTTGTAATTTTGGCGGTTCATTTTTCACGGCTGAGATTTGGGTATGCGACATTCTTGGGTTGGACGATGATGTTTATCTATACCGGGCTGGGCGTTTGGAAAGCGATGGTACTGAACTCCCCTGATGAGACTGCATTTTTAATTGGTAATTTATTTTATCTTAGTTTTATGAATATTGCGGGTATGTTTGTCAGTTATATTCTGGAAGTATCTGCCCGCATTGAGTTTTTACAACGGCAAGCATTGACCTATGAGAAGCAACGATCGGAAAGTCTTCTATTTAGCATTTTGCCGCAAAAAATTGCTAAACGTTTAACTCAAAATCGAGGCACAATTGCTCAGGAATACCCGATTGCAAGTATTTTGTTTGCAGATATTGCAAACTTTACGCCGTTGTCTGAGAAGCTAACGCCAACTGAATTAATTACCTTACTAAATGAGCTTTTCAGTGAATTCGATCGATTAGTTGAACATCATGGGGTCGAAAAAATCAAAACGATTGGAGATTGTTATATGGTCGCATCCGGTGTCCCCAATCCACGCCCAGACCATGCCCAAGCGATCGCATCTCTGGCAATTGACCTTGTACGCTATATCAATAACTTTGCCCAAAAATATTGTTATCCCATTAATCTTCGTATTGGTATTCATAGCGGTGCTGTCGTGGCAGGGGTGATTGGTCAACAAAAGCTAATGTATGATTTATGGGGGGATACGGTTAATACGGCTAGTCGTATGGAATCCCATGGTGAAGTTGGCAAGATTCAAATCAGTCGCGCTACTTATGATTTATTGGGGAATGAGTTTATTTGTGAATCCCAAGGTGAAATCAATGTTAAAGGCAAAGGCAAACTAGAAACTTGGTACTTGATCGCAAAACGGGGATGAGTCAATTTTTGATACAAAAGTTTAATGGTTACTGAGGAGTAGCACGGAACTAAAGAATATAAATTTGATAATATTCCACCGATCGCAATAGGAGAGAATAAGTAAGTTTGTGCAAATCTACATAGCCTTACCTAACGCAACACCCACGCCAAAAACCGCTCTGTATAATACAAAGCAAACTGATTACTTACGCCTTGAAATACGGCATCAAAGGCATGATCTGCCCAAGGAATCTCGATAAAAACTACTTTGTTTTGTTGTGCCTCCAACGCCTGTGCAAGCCCCCTCCCAAACTTCGACATGACAATATGATCCCGTCCTCCATAAATCAACAATGACGGTGGTAAATCAGGCCGCACTGAATTCAACGGCGAGGCTGAAAAATACTCTGCGCCCTTCTCGTCGGGAGTCCCGCCCAGAAATGCTGTCAACACCGATCGCGATCCAATTGGATCAGGATTCGGCACATCGTAATAGCCCGCTGTTAAGTTAACAGGTCCGTAATAGTTCACCACAGCACGGAATGCGATCGGACTTGGGTTGTAAGCTGCTAGTGATGCCAATTGTGCGCCCGCCGATCGTCCCATGATTCCGACTCGCTTGAGATCGGTTTCATACTCAGCGGCATGTTGCTGGATAAACTCCAACGCCGATCGGACATCTTCAATTTGGGATGGAAAGTGATAGGTCGGTGCGTGACGATAGGAAATGGTCCAAACGACATAGCCTTGATTTACCATATATCGGCTGAACAGCTCATTTTGATATGGATCGCCCCGCTGCCATGCGCCCCCATAAATCATCACGATCGCGGGATAGTTTCCAACTTCAGCCGGTCGATAGACATTCATTCTGAGCGTTACACCGTTTGGATAATTCGCAAACGGGATGTCTAACGCTTCTCTCACAGGGGAAGGCGTAATCCCTCGAAAGGCATCAGCCAAAATGAAGGGCTTCGATCGGAGTTTTGATCGGTTGACCTTGGGTGCATTGAGCGCATCGTTACCGAGAACCGTCGCCATCACTTGGTCAGCATTTTTTTGGGCGTGGGAATACTGAGCCAGTGGCAACGCACTCAAAACCAAAGCCGCTATGATTAAGCTTAATGCAACGCGGAATGCCCATCCAGACTGATTTTGAGAGACAGCCAGGGTGAGGACGATCGCAATGATGGCATTGATCACCAGTAACCAAGGACTAATTTCAGGTGTGCCTACACTGAGAGGCAATAGTGAAAAAATAGGTGCTGGAATTACAATCCAAATGCACAGCAAAAAGCTGACAATACATACTAATAAAATGAGTCCTGAGTAAATGTTCATAAATATAGCGATCGGCACTGTTTGACACTCCCCGGCGTGAACGCACGGGGATTCTTGGTTCTATGATCTGACTTGCTCTGACAGGTTTGCACCAATCAAAGTAGAGGCCTGATCTCCCCA
>JAYUEW010000302.1:0-17001 GCA_043739045.1 Synechococcales cyanobacterium | reverse complement strand
TTTCTCCATCAGGTCAGAACTATTCAAAATCTCAGCATAATTAAGAAGAGTGGAACGTGAGGGCGCAAACTTAAAATGTGAACTACCACCGTAAGATGTAAGGTCGGAATCTCTCATTTTGGAGGGTTCTCTTGGTTCTGGAAGAGTTCGAGCGATCGCAATTCGATCACCAATTTTCAACGCATCCAATTGTTGCCATCCATTCCCGCTGTAGATTCGGTGTTGTGCCGTCGCTTTAATGGCTCGACCACTTGCAAGATTGACTTGGAAAACAGATTTATTACCCACTGACCAAACACAGTCACTCTCGGCAATACTAATTTTTTCATCAACGGTCATTGTCAGAACTTCGGGCGTTGTACCCACCAGAGAAGCGATTGGGACTCGTCGTCCATCAGCCAACATGACCAAAGTATCTCCTGTGACACATTCCCTCAAATCAGACATCATGGGACGCTTATCAGTTCTTGATTCTACGCCTCGACTGAGCTGCGATAAAGCAATTACAGGCACGGCCAATTCGCGTGCCAATCCTTTCAGTCCGCGTGTGATTTGAGACAACAATTGAACTCGATTTTCACTATTCCCCCCCATCAATTGGAGATAGTCAACCACAACTAATCCTAAAGCTCCCCCACTCTCTGCTTGAAGTCTACGACAACGCGATCGCATTTCAGTCACGGTTAAATTGGGAGTATCATCAATATACAGTGGAAGCTGTGAGAGTTGGCTAATTGCATGGGTCAACGGTTCCCATTCTTGAGCGCTGATGCGGCCCGCTCTGAGACGACTACTTTCAATCCGAACTTCACTAGAAAGCAAACGCTGGACCAGTTGATCACGAGACATTTCTAAACTAAAAACAGCCACAGGAAGCTTGTGTTCAGACGCAACATTTCGAGCAATGTTCAACACGACAGAAGTATTGTGAACACAGATATCATTTGCAATAAAATTGTGCGTCTGTGGAATGGTCAAATCATAAACTTGCTGATCTCCAACATATTCAATCGATCGAATTTGATCCCAGTAGATATCACTATTTGCCAAATTTTGTAATGTAGTTGCTTGGGGCGTAGGATTTAAAATGGTCGCGAGCTTTGAGAGGCGTTCTCTTGTGGGCGCACGCTTGCCGACGTGAATGTTACTAACCCCTACAATTCCTGCTCTTGTGGCCAAGGATTTCCAGGATTCATCCTCTTTAGCCGATCGCAATAATTCCCAAACTTCGATCGGAATAAGATCTCGATTTGTTTGATACCTCTTACCTTTGAGAGCAATACGAACATTTTCGATCGCCTCTTCCTTGCCATAAATCCCAATTTCATCAATCAACAATTGAATAGATTTCGCATCCGTAATGTCAATTTGCCAAGAAATTCGCCGTTCACCAGCATACTTGATGTGTCGAATTTTTAACCTTGCAATAATGCCAAACCGCAGAAACAAATGCTGAATCTGACGCGCAAATGCTTCATTAACAGTTGCATAACCTAGCTGACATTGCCCGGAAGCCAACACAGAAGCCCAACCATCAGTTGCCAACAATCGATTGAGCAACAAAGCTACTTGCTCTTTCTTCAATTGAAATACAAAATCAGGAATCGTTTTCTCATGAGAGGTCTTTCCCCATAGCCCAATCTCTCTAAGCCATGCAGTGAGTGGATTATCCCAAATAATGGAGTCCAAACCAGAAGGTAATAGATTGTCGATCGCAATATCTAATGTATGAACTAATTGCAACATTGTGTCTCGATCGGGAACACAAATACCTTTTTGCCATTGAGAAACTAGACTAGGGCTAACTTGTAAAATCTCTGATAGCTTGCGCCCTGAAATTGGAGATTTTTTGATGTATGAGTCGAGTCGGTCAGCAAAAGCGGTTCGTTCTTGAATAATGGTTTTACGATTGAATGTGACATAAAAAGTCGGTGCCCGATCGCCATAACAATTTTCTTCGCGAACCGTGAAATCTCCAAATTGTTCAACAGACTGAATAAAGTCAGTCTGAATCTTCGGATTAACATTCGTAAATGCAGGTTGACCACCAGAGAGAGAACCATCTCCTAAAAGATAGCCTAGAATTTTAATCTCATAATCTTTGACGGATTCATTGCCAAAAGTCCCTAAAATTCTGGGCACTGCAATTCGATCGCCCGCTTGAATCTCACTCAACGGTTTCCAGCCCTCGATGGTTAGAAACGGGTGTGTCAGAGTGGTTTCAATTTGTTTACCCAGAAACGTGGTCACTCGAAACGTCGGTTTAATGCCATCGTTGACATAAACGGAAGGCTCGGTTAGCTGAAGTTTCAAATTCTCACCGAGGGTCAATAATTTTGCCTCTCGATTGTGATACAGTTGCTCGATCGTTTTGACCGAACCATCCGCCAAGACTATCTGTGAATGCCAAGCCAGACATTTTCCCATTGAGGGACGAGCGGCAACAATGATCAAATCTCCGCGCTGAAAGCCTTGGGTCATCGCGTCCAGATCATAAAACCCACAGGCCAATCCCGGCAACGTTTGCCCATTCGATCGACTTTCAATATCTGCAAAGGTCTGGGTCAATACTTCCGCTGTCGAAACTAAACCCTCTTGAGGCCGTGCTTGAGTAATATTAAACACCTTCTGTTCGGCACTATCGAGCACTTCAGGCAACTCTTGAGCGGTATCATGTCCCAGATCTGAAATCTCATTCCCGACCCGAATCAACCGCCGTCGCAAATACTTATCCATCACTAGCTGAGCATACAAATCAATGTTCACCGCGCCCGGTGTCCGATCGTACAATTCCACCAACCGACTCTGGCCGCCCACCTTATCCAGCGTCCCCCGATCGCCAAGCCAAGTCGCCACTGTCATTAAATCAGCAGGCTTCCCCGACTGGTGTAAAGTCAATGCGGCCTCATAAATTTGACGATGAGCCGCCAAATAAAATGCATCGCTCTCCAGAATATCGGTAATCCGTCCGATCGCCTCACCATCAACCAGGATCCCACCTAGAATAGCTTCTTCAGCCTCTAGGTTTTGGGGTGGGACGCGATCGGCAACCGACTGAAAATTCAGGGGTTCAAATTTCTCAGGTATCGGCTCAGAGATCATGCGGCTAGGAATCTGCTGTAGGGGGCAATCGCTAGCTATTTTAATATGGAGATGCCGGATTGCAACATTATTTACAGAGTACTCATAGGACGATCGCGGTATTTAAGCCACTACATTTAGATTTTTTTTCACATTACTTTAGAGAGAATCTTTCCTAAAAAATACATTTTATATTGAATGAGCGAATGGCTAACCAGGCGTAAAACACTTGATTGCGTCCTACACAGTTCATAAGAAGGCTAGCCATGAGGGTCATCATGAATACCAAAAGATAATGTCAACAACGCAGTCAAGTGACAACTGTAGATTAGCTAAATCGTTGGTTATTACTCAATTAAGGGGGTCGGTGATATGAGTATTATTGCATGGGTTGTCTTGGGCTTGCTTGCTGGTGCGATCGCAAAAGCGATTTATCCAGGGGGGCAAGGTGGTGGATTTTTATCAACAATGGTATTAGGCGTTGTTGGAGCATTCTTAGGCGGAACCCTACACACTTTCCTAACGACGGGTTCCTTACAGTTAGTAACTACAAGCTTGACTTTTCCTGGAGTATTTATTGCTGTACTCGGTGCAATGTTGGCTATCTTCATTTGGCAGAGTTTCAATCGTCGATCGATTTAAACTAGATTCTGAAAGGCGTGTTACTGACCGAATTCGCTGTAAGGGGACAATATCAATACTGCCCCCTTGTATTAATCCATCAGCATATTAATCCATCAGTTTTTCGATGGTTTGCTACCGAATAAAACAACTATAGAACGACAAAAGTAGGAGACCAGTATGATTGAATTTACTAAAACGTCCACGAGAACATCCTTTGGAAATGTGTGTTCTGCGATCGTAAATCAAATTCGCAAAGTAGCATTCATTTTATTCTTTTTAGCATTAGTGGTGACAGTCCAACCCAATTCATCTGATGCAACAACTCTGTCATCTGTTGGATCGGTAGGCCTTAAACATCAGGCAGAGGGAGCGATCGATAAAGCCACAGGTAAAACTGAAACTGCCCTAAGTAGAACAAAGGGCATGGCTCGGGAAGCCAAAGGGAATGTAACTGGAAACATCGGACGTGTGGAGTCTAAAGCTGAAGGAATAAAGAACAAGGCCGATGATGTCCTTGATGACGGTAAGAACATGTTAGATGACCTTGGCGACAAAATTCAATCTACAGCCGATGGTATTGCAGATTCTGTAAAAGGTTTAGGCAAATAAGATTATTTGATCCGACAGTTTAACTTTGACTCAACTTCAGGAGAAACACATGCTTACTAATCAGCAACGCGCAATGGGAATTTTCTCAACTTACAATGAAGCGCAAGATGCTCTAAATGCACTTCAGCATTCAGGGTTTGCAATGAATCAAGTCTCTATTATTGCAAAAGATTCCGATCGGTTAGATCATGACAATCAAAACAGTGACGTGACGGTTAAAAATGTGACTGAGGAAACTCATGTTGAAGAGGGCGCAAAGAAGGGTGGCGCAACAGGCGGTGCTGTCGGAGGAATAACGGGTTTACTCGTTGGATTGGGAACGATGGCTATTCCCGGAGTCGGGCCAATCATGATGGCTGGAGCTGCTGCAACCGCGATCGCTACCACACTCGCTGGGGGTGCAATTGGCGCAGCAACAGGTGGTTTGATCGGGGGCTTAATTGGGTTGGGGATTCCGGAGCATCGAGCAAAAGCCTACAACGATCATGTGGTAAACGGACAATATTTGCTGATTGTAGATGGGACATCCCAAGAAATTCTTAAGGCCGGAGAGCTTCTAGAATCTAGAGGGGTTCGAGAATGGGAAATATATGGAGTGGATTCATCTGGAAAGTATGTACCTTCCTCTGAAATGAGGACTTCAATATAGTACTTAGACTAGGAAGTTCAAAATTGCAGTTTACTGAAGGATTCAAATTATGAAAACGATTCTAACTTTAATGGTGAGTGGTTTGTTATTGGTACTCACTACTGCCTGTGACAGCACAGACAAAACCACTAGCAATGCACCTAATACCGCTGAAAAAACGGGTAATGCTCCAACAGTTAGTGAAACGGGATCGGCGCAGAATGACGCAACCAGTCAAATGCGTAAAGACCAACTCAATTCGGATATTCGTGCCCGTGAACAACGTAACAACGCCACTGGCGGCGATACCAACCGTTCGGATAAAGATCTTTCCAGCGAAGTACGATCGAAGTTGGAAGCCAACCTTCCCAAGGCTAACTTAACCGTTACGGCAAAAGCTGGTGCTGTTGTGATTGCGGGGACAGTCGAAAAGCAAGAACAGCTTGCCAAAATAGAACCCTTAGCAAAAGCAATCAAGGGAGTTCAAACGGTTAATGTTGCTGCAAAAATAGCTCCGGCTGTGCCAGATAAAGCCAGATAAAGAACTGGCTGCTTCATACAGATTTACAAACAAAAAATGGAAAAATCATGAAAAAAATTAATATCGGACTCACTGATGAACAACGTAATGGGTCCATAGATCTCCTCAATGTAGTTGTCGCTAATGCTTATTTATTGATTGTTAAGACCAAGAAATATCATTGGGATGTCATTGGACCACAGTTTATGACATTGCACAAAGTGTGGGAAGAGCAATATCAAATATTGTCTGAAGCGGTCGATGCCGCTGCTGAGCGAGTCCGGCAATTGGGAGGATATCCAGTGGGAACTCTTCAAGGATTTTTGGAGTTGACGACGATCGAAGAGCATCCTGGAGATATTCCTTCTGCAACGTTGATGCTAGAGCGGCTAGTCGGCGACCATGAGACCATTATTCGTAATCTACGTGATGCGATCGATAGTTGTTCTGATGATTTTCATGATGTAGGAACAGCAGATTTCCTTACTGGATTAATGGAATCTCATGAACAAATGGTTTGGATGATGCGATCGTTCTCTGAAGGCGAAATGGTAAGACCAGATGGCTTATCACCTAATAATAAGAAAAATGCTCGTATTCCATCTCTAGCATAGTTTTTGAGTTCACAGTATGAATTGATCCTCAGTCAGAAGGCAGATGAATTAAGGCACGAGTTAGACTTTATTTTAAGGAAAAGGTCTAACTCGTTTTTAACCTAATTTATCGGCCTTTTATTTAATTTTAAAAAGTCTTGTGTGATGACAATTAAGTAAAATCAGCAGATTAAATACGATCGAGAAATATAAAGTATGCTGAGCCATGAGCAATTTGAAGAAGATATTTTAAAAAACTCAAAAGTCAAAATCAGTCTAGAAAAATGGTCTGCGAAATTAGAGTTGACAGTCAACTAACTAAAGGATGTCTTAGAAATCATCCAGTAATTCAACAGGGCATACTCTAGGTGACAATTGAACGACTTCTCTATTACTGGATCGCATTTTTTGGCATTATATTATGTCGTTATTTTCTGATTTCAGGAATAGTCTACTGGTATTTTTATATCAATAATCATTGGCCAAAAGTGCGTTCTCAGAGTCTGCGCTCAAAGCCAGCCCATTGGCAGCTAATCCGAAAGGATATGGAGCTGTCGGTGGGAGCATCCGTGTTGTTTGCATTATGTGCGGCCACCATTACCTTAGCTAGCGATTCAGGGTTTACATTGCTGTATCAATCAATCGATCGCTACGGCTGGGGATATTTGATATTCAGCTATGTTATTTCGCTGATCATTCAAGATACTTATTTTTATTTTCTACATCGTGCATTTCACCATCCTCAATGGTTTAAATTAATTCACCAAGGCCATCACCGGTCGGGAGATCCAACGCCTTGGACATCATTTGCATTTGACCCATTAGAAGTGATTATGCAGGCTGTATTTTTAATTGTGATTGTGTATGTAATACCGCTGCATTTTTTTGTAATGATTGCACTTTTATTGACAATGACACTTTGGAGTGTTTGGAATCATCTAGGGTATGAACTGTTTTCCTCTAAATTCCCACACCATTGGCTGAGTCGGTGGTTCATTGGACCGACTCACCACGCTATTCATCATCGTAGACATCATTTACACTATGGCTTATATTTTACATTTTGGGATCGAATAATGGGAACTCACGATCCTTTGTATGATAACGATTTTACCGGAGCTTTGAACGGACAACGATCGGGAAGTATTGACTAAATCTCAGACGAGTCTTGATTCTTAGCTGGCGATGATTCATGGACGGATAATTCCTGAACGGATAATTCATGGGTTAAGGTTTCTTGAATCGCTTCTAAAACTGCGATCGGGTCGGCAACTTCCTTCATCATATGAGCTTCTTGATCGTGACGGTTATTCACATTAGGTAAGTCAGTGCGAAGTTCTTCAAGAAGTGAAATAATTTTTGCCGTCTTTTGTTCAACTAGAAGATTGAGATGAAGAGTTAGCTGCGATCGTTGTTCTGCTAACTTTTCTTGACGAGTCTGCCGAATAAGTACACCCGTTGAAATGATCAGGGAGGCTGCACCCAGACCATCATCGGTCCAACGAAATTCCGGAAGATCAAACGGTACTAGCGCGGCTAAAAAATTATCACTAATCCAAATTGCAAATAGAACTAATAACAAATAGAGAAATGTAGGCCGTCCAAAAAAGAGGGCAATAGATTCTAATATTTGTTGATGGTTAGTCATATTACTGGATTCTTGGATGTGAAGAGAACTAATAGTTTCGATGCTTTTGGTGATCGGATCTTTAATGGAATCAGTTGGGTCCTGAGTTACTGGCGAGTTAGTAGAAGTAATCGTAGTTGTAGTCGTAGGTTGGTTAGTCATGGATTGAAGAATATATTTTGTGAGGGTGGGTTAATACAGAATAAAATCGATCGTCACTACAGAATACGAAATCTGTAACAACAATCGATAGATAATCTTCAAAGAGAATAAGTTGATTAATTAGCTCTAGAAAGAGCCGCATGGCCATTGGTCGGTGCCTTCATATCGTTAGGGGTTAGGTGTGGGACTTCATCGTAAATAGATCCGAGTAAGATATCCAATACGCCCGCTTGACGCGCTTCAAAAATCGCTTGGTGGGTAACGAGTTCACCAATATTCAGAAGAACACCATCTCCAGAATCTAGAATAACTCGATTCACGGGTCGGCCTAATGCACCCTTAATTCGGTTCTCTTCGATCGCACTGCTGCCTCTATCAAATAACCGATCGGTCGTTTTCCTAGCCCAGGTAAATGCACTCGTAGCTTGATATTGAAGTTCACTGCCCCATTCCTGCGCCTGACTGCCCATATTGGTTGCGGCTAAAGACGTTTGATGTCTTGTCGCATCTTTTAAAGAAAGTCCGGTTGCCTCAATTAATGCTTTCTCTCGGCGACTATATCGTGCTTGTTCAATAATTGATTCAGTCACAATTTGGCCCATCGCCGCAATAATTTCACCATCCTGACTATAGATAGTCGTTCTAACTCGTCTACCGAGGGCTTCTTCGACCGTGTAGCTGGCAATGGCTAAACGGGTTTTGACTGTTGCCCGATCGATCGCGCTAGATGCACTATGAGAAAGCTCACTTGCTTTTTCGGTTGCTTTTTCTTGGGCTTCGGTCAGTCTCTCAGAAGCGACCACACTGAATTCGTGTGCCTTAACAGAAGCCGCTTCTCCTAATTCGTGCGCCCTAACAGAAGCTGCTCCCCCTAATTCATGGGCTTTAATGTTTGTCGCAATCATGGCTCCTTTAAAACCACCGATTTGTTCTTCCATCATTTCAATCACACTGTCTGGCACAAATGCAAAATCTTGACCAATATGAAATGTTCTATTCACCGGGACAAACGATCGGCCTGTATAGGCATCTGAAAAGACCCCACCAGAGACTTCGTACCCTTCCACCTCACCAGTTTTGGCATTAAAGTAAAGATCAACCATCTTGCCAAGATTGCGACCACTAACGGTCATGATCTCAGTACCCCGAAGAACATTTTGATGCTCAATCACCTGTTGAACCGCAGGAACTTTGTCGGCGGATTGAATAAGTTCAGCATTATCAATTAGAATGCCATCAATTCCGATCGCCTTAATATCAGCAACCAGAACAATTTTGCCTGAACCAAACCATCGCGGCTCTTCCGTTAGCAATGCCACTAAGGCACTTTGATTCTGACTAAAAATCAAATCTCGGACAGTGCCCACTTTACGTCCGGAGTCATAGGCAATAATGGGCTTTCCAATCAAGTCAGTACCTTTTCGCATGGAAATTCTCCTTATATTGACCTTATATTAATTAGCCTATCGATTGCGTCCGATTTTTGGCGTTAGATTTAGGGTACCGCTGTACTCCATCTGAGCTACTATCCCGATCGCAGCGATCGCAATGATCGGAACAAGCCATAAACTAGGGTTTGTTTTTTTACCAACAAGACGTGGCATGGAATGTCCTCCTAAAATTAATGTCGTCGGTATTGGGATGGATCTATTCCCCTGAATGTTCGCGCTGAAGTTCTGCTTCGGCTTGACGGGCCAAACCTTCCGCCTCCAATGCAGGTTTATCCAAGATGTGACCGACGAACTCCTGAATATGACCTGTGAGGGAATTCACGGTCGCACCCATTTGATCTTTAGTTTCATTGGCAAGGTGCCGAGTCTCAGCGCCTAATGCCTCAGTACCATGCTGCATACCGTCTTTAAGATCACTTACCTTCTCAGCACTTTTATGCTGAATTTCACTTAGGTTTTCTTTAGCATGATCAATTGCATCGTGGACTTTATCCTTTAAATTAGAGGAGTTTTCTTCGGGCTGAGTTTTGATGGTCATGTAAAATACCTCTATTATTAGAATTTATCAGGACAACATGTATCCAGTGACCATTCTTAATATACAGATTATCTAAAATAGAAAACTGTACCAAAAGTGAGCCATTAGTAATGTTACGAAAATTCTTTAGGATGAACCTTTTATATAAAGCGCTAAGACTACTCAATAATGCCAGCTCGGAGCGCTAAAACCGCTGCATGAGTCCGATCGTCTACGCAAAGCTTGTTCAAAATATGACGAATATGCGTTTTAATGGTTCCAACCGTTACATACAATGCACTAGAAATCTCGGCATTACTTGAACCTTGAACAATAAGCTGTAAAATTTCAATCTCTCGGTCCGTCAAACCCGCCTTATCCACAATCTCCTCATACTCCGGGTCTAATGCTTTGATATTTATTGTCTTTCCAAGAGAAAGCTGAGGCTCGATCGCATCTTTACGAATCTTTTGTAGAATAATGCTAGCAATTTGGGGATCAATCCAAGGATTTCCAGCATGGGTCGCCCGAATCGCTTGTTCTAGGTTATCAATATCAATATCTTTCATACAGTAGGAGTCTGCACCCGCTGCAAAAGAGGCCATGACAGTGTCAGAAGTCTTATGCATGGTCAACATTAAGACTTTTGTTTTGCTTATTCCTTCTCTAGCCTGACTTTCATGAACACGTCGAACCAGTTCAATGCCGTCAATATCAGGCAGACCAATATCAACGATCGCAATATCTGGTTTTTCGGTCTGAATTAAATGCAGACCTTGGAACCCGTTTGCAGCTTCCCCAACTACACGTAAGCCGTTACGACGTTGTAATGCAGCCTCAAGACCAACACGCGTTAAATCATGGTCTTCGACAATCACAAGGCGAATTTCTGTCATGGGTCTCTATTCCAAAAGATAAAAAATTGTTTAAAAATAATTAAGCAATATCTCAGTACGTGAATTTACTATAGACTAGATTCCATATCAAATGTAATGTTTCTTTTGATGAATTAAATTGGCCTCTTACCAGAACCGATTAAATGCGAAGACTGGTCTAACCATTATGATTTGCATGATGAAACAGGCAACCCCTTTAAATTAAAACAGATTCCCTTGTGGCGTGCATTACAAGGCGAAAGTGTCAGAGATGCCCCAATGATAATTAGTCCGAAAAATGGAGAAGCCCGATTGTTAATTGCTAATGCTGATCCAATTTATGATGCGATCGGAACCCAATCTAGCGCTGTAGTGTTGATGCGTGACGTGACTGCACTCAAAGCCTCAGAGACAGAGCTACGCAACATTAAAAATCTGTTAGAGAATCAAGTAGCAGCTCACATAGTGGACTTGGAAAGGAGTCCCAAAAACATGTCCGCCTATCATGGCAAAAACACTTCTCCTAGGACAAGTGTTTTCAAACTTACTCAACAATGCCGTTAGACATCACGATCGTGACAGTGGAATAGTTATAGTAGAGTGGGAAGACTAAGAGGAATATTATTTATTTTCGGTCACAGAGGACGGCCCAGGAATTCCAGTCGCTTCCCAAGGTCAGACGGGAATGTAAATTTGAATTCACTTGGCCAAAATTGCCATAAGTTATGAAATTTCTTAAAGAATTTATAAAAAAACAATTGAATAGAATCAAGCAAAAAACATCCTTGGGATTGGGAGGTCTGGGCATACTTTTGGTAACTATTCCCCTATTGTGTTTAATTATTGTTTTAGTCGCAATACTAGATGCCCGCGCCCAAGAGCGACAGCTTCAATACAATTTCAGCGAGACAGAGGCACGTACCAAAACGAGTCAATTGATTTTGCGTTACACAATTGACCAAGAAACAAGCGTGAGAGGATATTTGCTCACTCAAGAGTCAGAGTTTTTAGATCCCTATCACCTCGCTAAACGAGATTTACCCCTTGCATTAGAAACGCTCAAGCGTCAATCTCCTGGCCAAGAAATAAGGCTCGATGAACTGGAGCAGAAAATTGAACTTCGATTAAAAACGTTAGATGAGCTTCTTGATATTGCAAAAAGAATTAATTTAGTCCCCACGAATGGAACTTCTTCTGATTCTATCAAATCATCATTATCGAAAAATGATTCGGAGAATCTATTAGAAAAGCTTAAACAAGGCAAATTGATAATGGATTCAATTCGTCAGGATATTGTTAAGTTTGATGCTCGGCAGCGGGAAATTTTAAACGAGCAAAAACCCGAAATTGAGATACGTCGGCAATGGGTCGATCGCATTCAGTTCATCAGCATAGTGGTGAGCGTTGCAGTTTATCTTGGTGTTATCACATTGTTTAGATTACTCGATCGTCAGTTGTTTCAGCGCAATCGAGAGGAGCTGTATCTAACCATTGCTCTTGCAGAAAAAGCTAAAGAATTAGCGGATGTTAATGCAGTTCTGAACACTACAAACATTGCCCTAAATCGCAAAAAGAAATCCCTAGAGAACTTCATTCAAGCCGCAGCTCATGACCTAAAAACTCCCCTGCGCGGAATTGCAAGTCTTTCCCAATGGATTCAAGAGGATTCCCAAAATTTACGTGACAGTGAAGACTATTTTGACCTGTTGAATGAGCGCATATTGCGAATGCAAATTATTATCAACGAACTTCTAAAGTATACCCAAATAGAAGCTTGGATGGCTCAATTGCAACTGGTGAGTGTTGATTTGTTAATTAAAGAATTGTGCCATGAACTTCCTGTAACAGACAATTTTGAGCTTCAGATACTCACCCCTCTACCCAAGTTGACGACATCCTATTTGGGATTAAAACTTGTTTTTGAGGAACTGATTCAGAACTCTATCCGACATCACGATAGTGATAAGGGCATCATTACCCTACAATCGATTTCCTATCCCGATCGCATCGAATTTATATTACGCGATGATGGACCCGGAATTCCACTGAATTATCGAACACAAGTACTAGGAATGTTTCAAGTTCTTGACCGATTAGCCTCCAATAACGTTGGAGCGGGCTTAGCACTTGTCACTCAGGCGATCGAACTGAACGGTGGACAATTGTGGTTGGAGAGCGTGGATTCAGAATGCCCTTCTGAGCGTGGCCTACAAGTCCGGTTTAGCTGGCTCTACAAACCGTAGAAGATCTTCAAAATTTACCCACGATCGGAACCAACACCCTCACAAATATCACCCTAAACCAAACACCACTTTAGTATGAGGGTAATCCCCCACAGAGTGGTAGTATAATTACTATATCAAACTAAATAATCTATAAGAACCTATGATGAACAGGATGCCTCTTAAAAATATGTTAATGCTTAGTACTGAGATAAACGAGGCAACAATGTCGGCAAAATCGCAGATCCGCTTACTCCTGGTTGAAGATGACGAAGTAGATGTCATGAATGTTAAGCGAGCACTTAAAAAAAACAATTTAACAACTCCAGTTCATCATGTTAGCGATGGATACGAAGCGCTAGAATTATTAGACTATTGGAAATTCAGCGAATTCACTCGGCTTAAGAATCTTGTGATTTTATTAGATTTAAACATGCCGAAAATGAATGGCTTGGAATTCTTGAAATTATTGCGGGAAAATCGGCAATTCAGTAAAATACCTGTCATTGTTTTAACCACTTCGAGCCAACAAAAAGATTTGGTCGCTGCCTACGACTTAAATGTTGCAGGTTATATTATTAAGCCAATGGAATTTCAAGAATTTGTGGAGACAATAAATACATTAAGTCGTTATTGGTCTATCTGTGAAATGCCGGAATAGAAAAATCTTATTAATACCTTAAAATAGAAAATATCCCAAGATGTTATATTCACAAATAGAGCGTGTTCTTGTCGTCGATGATGATGAAGCCGATCGAATGTTGATGAAACGGACTCTAAAACAAAATCATCCCGATATCATCATTGTTGAAGCAGAAAATTGCCGATCGGCATTAGTATTAATTTTGCAACAGTCATTTGACTGTGCCTTTGTTGACTACAATTTGCCAGACGGAAATGGGATTGAATTAATTGGCCAATTTCGTACTCTAGGCATCAAATTTCCATTGATTGCACTTACAGGACAAGATAATGAACAAGTCATAGTGGACTTGATGAAAGTAGGGGCATCAGACTATATTAAAAAAAATAAAGTCAAACCCGATTTAATCTATCACATCGTTCATCAATGTATGCGGCTGTATCACGCTGAAATTGCTGCCGATGAAGCAAAACAACAACGTGAAGATCTGCTCGAACAGCGAGAAGCCTTCATTTCTTATATGACCCATGACATGCAAACACCATTGGTCGGCGCAAACCGAATGCTAGAGCTTATTCAAGATGATGCATTCGGGGTTGTTCCAGATTCGGCAAAACAAAAAATAGATATAATTATTCATAGTAATCAAGACCTGTTAAGCATGGTCCGCGATTTGGTTGAGGTCTATAGCTATGATACGAATCTAAAACAAATTAACCGAATTCCGATCGATATTCGAGACCTAGCCGAGGAAGTTATTCAAGAATTGAGTCCCTTAGTGATCGATCGGAATCTGAATCTTCAGTTAATACTCGAGAAGCAAGAACTTAACTATCAAGTTTCGATCGATCGATTAGTACTTAAACGAGTCTTAGTTAATTTAATCGGCAATAGTTTAAAGTTTACAGAAACTGGACATATATCATTAATTATCACTGGAAGTAGTACAAATAATCCAATGATAAAAATTTCGGTTCAAGATACAGGCATTGGCATCAGTTCTGAAGATAAAGTACATATATTTGAACGATTTCGCCGGGGAGGCCACAAACGATCGAATAGTGGACTCGGACTCTATCTCTGCCGTCGAATTGTTGAGAAACACAACGGCACTATTCATGTTGAATCTCAATTAAACAAAGGCACAACATTCACAATTCTCTTGCCCATCTAATCGCCGGAGCATTCACTCCAGTCAACAATTCTAAGAGGATGTTTTTAGAATCGAAAGTCATGTATCTATGAGCAGAGTACATAAAAAAGGAGAACTAGAACTCAACTCTTAGTTCTCCTTTAGGAATCGTTTTTTTATTACTAACGAATGAGATTTTCAAACACTCTCTAGGTCTTGGGAACCCAAACTGAAACTGAACCCGCATTACAACGAAAATCAGCCCAGCCTTCATCATTGGTTGTTATCACGTCATTCACATGGTTAGTTGCATCAACATATTCCGTGTTCATTTGAGAGACCTTCATCCATTTGTTTCCAGCATCACCATTACTAATCACCACACACATACCACCTGGATGCTCCTCATCTCCCGATCGAGTCCAACCGATCGTATTCTCATGGTCAAAATAATCATACTGATCTCCATAGGCTAAGCGATGCCTAACGGACAGAAACGTATCAATTAAAGTGCGATGACTATCCATCCAAATTTCATACTCATTTCCATCATTCCCACGATCGGTATAGTGCGCACCATAGTAATCGGCATAAAAAATACAAGGATACCCATCACGGCGTAATAAAATCAAAGCATAGGCGATCGGCTTAAACCAACCCTCCACAACAGATTCCAACGATTGCAACGGCTGCGAATCATGATTATCCACCAAAGTAACAGCCAGCATCGGCTGGTGTAAGACTAGAGTATTATCAAAAATTTGACGCATATCATAGTCATTGCCCAACTTGCTAGCTTCTGTAAAGTTGTAGTGCAATGGCGCATCAAACAACATAACATCTCCGCCCGTCACACCAATAAAATGGTCTAAGGCTTCAACATCGGCTGACCAATATTCACCCACCGCGAACAACCGCCGATCGGTCTCCCTTCGACAATGCTTCAACCACTCTGGGAAAAAACCTGCTCGCACATGTTTAACTGCGTCAAATCTAAATCCATCAACCTTAGTTATATCTGCATACCAAGCTCCCCAATCATTTAATCGCTCTTGCACCTCAGGCGATTCAACATCCAAATCACACCCCATCAAATAATCAAATACGCCCTTTTCTAAATCAACCTGATCATCAAACTGCTTATTTTTAAATAAGTAAATAGCATTTTCGCCATCATTCTTCGCATTATAATCAACCGCATCAAAATGCCACCAATGCCACTCTGCATCCGAATACTTTCCATTGCGGCCCGGAAATGTAAAATGAGTCCAAACTTTGACCGGTTGCATTTCACCAATGGCTTCATGCCGATTATCAGGATTCAGCGGAATAGCTTCTGCATCTTCATCCTGATCCGCCCCCATCATATGATTAATCACCACATCCGCATAAACCTGAATCCCCGCCGCTTGTGCCGTTGCGATCGCGGCAAGGTATTCATCCTTGGTGCCATACTTTGTCCGAACAGAACCCTTCTGGTCAAACTCACCGAGATCATACATATCGTACACCCCATAACCAACATCCATCCCGCCTGCCTGCCCTTTATAGGCCGGGGGAAGCCACAGTGCGTTGATGCCGATGTCCGCCAGATTCTGAGCCTCTTTTTTTAGTTCATTCCACAACGTTCCATCTGGCTCATTGTACCAATGAAAAAATTGCATCATTACACCATTAAACTCAGGCATGTATTGTCTCCAAATTGGTTTTATCTCCAGATCACATTAAATCTAGAGACTCTCTTAAAATTTTATTACCCAAAAATTGATTTGTAATCTTTCGGATTGTAGACTTATGGAAAATCTAAAGGAGTATCTATAATAAAGACTTCGATACAATAATTTAATACTTATCTCAGCACTTTAGATAGACGGAGATGAACCCTACAGTCTGTACGGTGAAATGAGTAAAATTGTCAAATCAAGGAAAAATGTGTCATGGATAACCGTATTGAACAGAACAGTTACGATTTGCATATCACTCCAGCCGAAACCGCAGCCCGCATGGAACGAGAAGGCGCAAAATATAAGCATATTCCGGAACATGAAGTGCAATCTGACAGTGAAACACGGGAAGCTAGCAGTACGGAAGGCGTGACGATCGATAGTGAAGGCTTGCTAAATAATTACGCAATTGAACCCGAAATGTACTATGACGTTCCGGGAGATCGGACCGAGATCATCGAAAAAGAGCATCACGAGATCGCAGAGAAAGAACATTGACACTCCCCGGCGTGAACGCACGGGGATTCTTGGTTCTATGATCTGACTTGCTCTGACAGGTTTGCACCAATCAAAGTAGAGGCCTGATCTCCCCA
>JAYUEW010000301.1:0-5309 GCA_043739045.1 Synechococcales cyanobacterium | reverse complement strand
GCACAGTGACGATAACTTGCAGCCACAGCCATAAGCTGCTCTCGGCTAGTCATCATTGGCTTCAATCTAGTCGGCTTCAAAGCGGCCTTAGCATAAGCTAAAAACTGCTGCCATCCATATAAGGCCACTAATCTATATAAATCATCATTTCCCTTCACATGGTTGTACATCGAAGGCGGTTGAATGCCCAACTCTCGTGCCACCCGATTGATGCCGAGTCCTGATTGTCCATCCGATCGCAGCACCGCGATCGCAGCATTTAGAATAGCAGCCCGAGTTAATGTTGGACCTTTAGGGCGAGCCATAGAAAAATTGAGAGTGATGAATTGAGAATGGTGAGTTTATTTTAAGGGATGATGATCGGAAAGTAACTTTTCGACTCGTGCCCCATCCACTCGTGCGGTCATGCGCTTGTTCTCGTCCACATCTCGAATGGTTTTTGACAAACTCATGGTCGAAGCTAGCGAAAATGTAAATCCTACGCCTAAATAGCCTTTCATCCAGCCATTAACAGGTAGAAAGAATACCCCGATCGTGACTGCTGAGGTAGAGAGAAAAAAGGAAGCCCAAGTCTGAAATACCCATGCGGCGCTGTGCTCATTAGGCATCGACAAATCACGCGATCGAGTCATAACAGTATCCTCAGGAAACTAACTGGATTAGTTGAATATAATTAATCTAATCCAGTTAGTCTTTGTCGTCAAGTAATCTAATCCAGTTAGTTTTTATTGAGACTGAGTTACTGAGGCTTAGTTACTGAGGCTTAGTTGTCGAGGCTTAGTTGTCGAGGCTTTGTCGGCGAACAATATAACGCTGAACAATCCGTGGCAAATCGCCGCGATGACCCATCACAATCAAAATATCGTCGGATTCGAGTCGCTGATGGCGTGCTGGATGAATATACATTTCGCCACTCGCTTTTCGTAATGCGACCACAATGAAAGCGCCTTTACCTTGTTCTCCTAGTCCGCCTATGGTCCCATTGATCAACGGCGAATTTGGGGCGATCGCAACTTCATCCACTTGCACATCCACTCGGGCCAGCAATTCATTCAAAGTATTGCGACCATCTTCTTGATCTAAAAAATCCAACGTTGCCGGGTGCATAATCATGTCCGCAATTCGGGTCGCACTAATTGATGCGGGCAAAATCACCTGATCTGCTCCTGCTAATCGTAATTTCTTCTCCGTCGAAGGTAACTCTCCCCGCGCCAAGATCCGCAACTTTGAATTTAATTCTCGTGCTGTCAACGTAATGAATACATTCGCCGCATCATCGGGAAGGACTGTTGCTAAAACATTGGCCCGATCAATTCCCACCGATAACAGCACCTCTTCATCCGTCGCATTTCCGGTTTTCACCAAATATCCATGAAATTCTGCCGCTTCCGTCCGTTCAGCATTGTAATCAATCACTACAAAAGGAATGCCGTTTGCTTCCAGCTTTTTTGCCAAAATCTGACCAATCCGTCCATAGCCACAAACGATCGCATGATGCTTAAGATTTTCGATACCACGGGTCATGCGTCTTGCTCCTAATGCTTGTTTGAGTTCACCTTCGGCAATGGTTTGAATAATACTTCCGATGATATAGACCGACGAAGACGTCCCTGCGACAATGACCATCATGGTGAATATTTTGGCCTGTGGAGTATTGATCGAGCACATTTCACCATACCCCACACCAAATACCGTAATCACGACCATGTACAGTGCATTGAGCCAATGACATCCATTCAGACGATAACCAATTACGGCCAAAAGAATGGTGGTGAGAAAAATTCCAACGCCCGTAACAATGCGCTTGGGTGCGGTATTCAACACAAGACAGAACTCACAAGAAATTAAGAAAGACGTAGACTGAAAGCGTAACCCGCTTAGAAACATTAGCAGAGAACTTCATTATGGCGCTGTTTGGATTTGGTAAAAAATCGGCTCTACCTTCCCCTGAAGATGCATTGCCCGGACGATCGCAGGAAATGCCTGTCCCTGAAAAACATTTTGTAAATGGTCATCCGCTTAAGGGAGATTTTCCCGCAGGCTATCAGCAAGTGATATTCGGTCTAGGTTGCTTCTGGGGTGCGGAACGTAAGTTTTGGCAACAAGAGGGTGTGTATAGTACTTCCGTTGGCTATGCCGCTGGTTACACGCCAAACCCAACCTATAAAGAGGTATGTTCTGGAGCAACAGGACACAATGAGGTGGTGCTAGTGGTCTACGACCCGGCGGTGGTTAGCTATGAGACCTTACTACAAGTGTTTTGGGAGAGCCACAACCCAACTCAAGGAATGCGTCAGGGCAATGATAGTGGTACCCAGTACCGATCGGGAATCTACACCTATTCTGAGGCTGACAAAAAGGCCGCAGAACTGAGCCGCGATCGGTATCAGACCAAACTCACTGAATCCGGCTATGGAGCCATCACCACGGAAATCCTCGACGCACCGACCTACTATTATGCTGAAGATTACCATCAACAATATCTAGCTAAAAATCCGGGTGGCTATTGTGGTCTCGGGGGCACGGGTGTGGCTTGTCCGATCGGTCTATAAGTTGTTCCAATAAGCTTATAAATTGGCGTAATAACTTGGATTACAACCGATCATTCGTGGAGTGTTGAGATCGATTTAATCAGTGGAGCCATCGAATTAGATTTCTACAGCAATTGATCTGATTAGAGGCTGTGCAAAATCAAAAGTTGATCGAACTAGACGATCGTTCCGTTCAAAGAATTTCGGACTAGCCTTAATCTGATTTAGACCAAGGTGATTCCTAAATGACTTGTAAATGACTCGTAAATATCAATATTAGGGGCTGATTCTTTAGAGTTCAGCCCTTTTTTGAACTATTCAATTAAAAATTCAATTAAAAATGTTCCCATTTGCGAAATTCCCGATATACTCAAGTCATTCTTTTAATTGACCAGCATCATGGATTTCAGCGTACTCACTCCAGACTTTAGAAAACAGCTTGAACAACAACGTAGCCGATTGCATAAAGAGCGCGATGAAATTGTCGCTCAAGCGGCCCAAGCCGTAGATGCAAATATTAATCATATCAATGCACTTCTGGGTGAGACGACTGCTACCGTCGCACCAACTAAACGAGCTTACAACCGTAAGACCGTTGAAGAACCGTCTGAAGTGCGGACTAAGCGTGCTTACAATCGTAAACAACCCACGATGAAGGCTCCTAAAAAGTCTAAAATCATGGACCAAGCGATCGCCTCTGATTCAAATGCTCCTAAAAGCAAATCAACTGTAAGTAAAGCAAAAAAGGTCAAAGCACCAAAGTCTAAACCTAGTCCGGCGGACTTCCCAACTTTGAAAGCTGAGTATGCAACGTTGACCCCTGCACAGGCGATCGCGGCATTGTTCCAATCTGCACCGAAGAAAGTTTTCAATGTGGATGATGTGATTGCAGGAATTTATGACACGATCGACGAACAAGAAATGGCTAGAACTCGTCAACGGATTGGAGTGACCTTAGGTCATTGCGCGCGTCGTCAAGAATGCGTCAAGGTCGATGGGGAGATTGCTCAGTATCGGTTCAACGGTTAAGACTGTTTATGGGATTGATCGTAGAGATTCTGCGATCGGTCCTATTTTTTTGGAGAACTGTTAAACTGAGAGATGTTCAACTTCAAAAACGTTCAAATTATCAATTGACTAAATTCATCTCTTCGGGATTTTGGGCAATATCTCTACAAACTACGCCTAAGATTCTCCTATTCCAGTATCAGTAACGCAAATTTTAAGATCTTGAGTTTGGCCTTCTTGTTCTATGGCGATCGGCTACCTGATTAGGATATCTATTAACCAACTGAATTTTTGATTGAAGATTCAAGACGAGAGCTGATGTATTTGCCGCCTTATTTTTCGGACCTAAATCGCATTGGGATAGGTTGGGCTTGGATTAAAAGTCGGATTTGTGAGGCGTTGCTAGATTTCTATGATTTGAAGGAGACGATTGATACTATTCTTAAATACTCTGTGTCTTAACTAACTATGCGATCGTTATATAACTAATACCTATATGCTTTTAACCGATCACTCTAATTTGTACATTAGACTCACACACAAGGTGACGCATCAGTATTTCTAAAGGCAACGTGTAATTAATCTCAAAATAATCTCAGGCAACGTGTAAATAATCTCAGTAGCGCTATGGTCGTCAATGGTCTTCTGATTAGACGATTTCCTCAGAGTTTTGCCGAGCCTACAATTCGTGATAGACATTAAATTAATGCATAATCTATAGAGGGTCAGGAAATACTTATAGTTTTTGTATGAACGTTTTAGGCGTAAGAATAGAAACAGGTCTAATAGTTGTTCTTATTTTCACTTGTCTATTTTAAACAAAACGGGTCATCTGAACTCGATAACGGTCTTTTTTTGTAATCACGACTTCACCGACTTCCACACGTCCTTTGCCCCGAATTGCAATCAGGTCGCCGCTTTTGATGGCATGACTAGAAGATGAAATTTCACGCCAGTTGACTCGTACATCGCCGCCTGTGATCATATCGACCATTTTGCCGCGAGACATACCAAATCCAGCAGAGGCGATCGCATCGAGTCGCATGGAAGCTTCGGTACTGGTGAGTTCTTTTTTCTTAGGTTCACGAACTTTAAGTTCATTCAGTAGAATGCGGCGGGTTTTGACGGGCACCGATCGCACTTGATTGAAATTTAATTCCAAAAATTCGACTAGTTCCGGGACCACGATCGCCTGTGCCCCGCGCTCACCCAGAACCAACACGTCGCCCACTTTATCCCGGACTAATCCAGTTCCGAGGAGTGCGCCTAAGAAATCTCGATGGGTCGCCGAGTCAAACAAGAAGTTTCCAGCAATATCTAACGCTACTAGTTCGACCTCCGATTCCTCCAATGGAATTTCGCTACGGGCGATCGCAATCCGTTTACGTTCGGCTTGGGGATAGCCACCAAAGGCGATGAGTTGAACATCATTTAATCGTGAAAAAATACGCAGCGCTTCGGCCCATTCTGGCGGTGACATGAAGTCTGTACAGACCACTTCCCAAGTTTTGATGGCGAGTTCAGCCCGATCGATTACTTGCGCAATAGTTTCCCGATATTCAACGCCTTTCAGCAAGTCTTCACGCGGCAGCATTAGATTTCGGCCTTTTTATAGAAAGTAGCGTACTTGAACATCTTATGATGGGATGAAACTTTTGAATTTCCTATGACTACGAATTACACCGTTAACTACACGACAAATTATTTGGTGGCTGCCATTGCCGATCGGATTATGGCCGAGGAAGCCTTGGTTTCGTTGCGCCGCGAAGA
>JAYUEW010000300.1:0-7245 GCA_043739045.1 Synechococcales cyanobacterium | reverse complement strand
AGAGTAGAGGTCTGATCTCCCCAAGCGTTGTTTGAGTCTAGCCCAAAGGTTCCCGTGTGCCCCACGGTACCCAATCCCCGACTGAGGATATTTCTAGCTGCGTTGTGATCTCTATCTAAGACGCATCCACACTGGCAAGTATGAGTGCGAACTGATAGAGACTTTTTCACAATTACACCGCAGCTAGAGCATTCCTGGCTGGTGTATTGGGGATTCACTGCGATAGTGACTTTCCCAAACACCTTTCCAAAGTATTCAAGGAATACCCGGAATTGATACCAAGAAGCGTCGTTAATCGATTTAGCAAGACAGTGGTTCTTCACCATATTTTTAATCCTCAAATCTTCGTAGACTACCAAGTCGTTAGACTGGATTACGCACCTTGCTAATTTGATAGCATGGTCTTTACGTTGTCTGCTTATTTTGAGGTGGCGCTTACCAAGAATCACCCGTGCTTTACCGCGATTTTTTGAACCTTTAACCTTTTTAGAAACCCTTCTCTGACTGCGCTTCAGCGTCTTTTCAGACTTACGCAAGAAGCGGGGGTTTTCAACCGTTAAGCCTTCAGAATCCGTGTAGAACTCTTTCAAGCCAACATCCAACCCAATAGCACTTCCGGTAGGCTCGATTAGTTCTGAGCGGTCTGCTGATACGCAGAATTGAACATAGTAGCCGTCCGCTCTTTTCACCAACCTAACCCGCTTAATCTGGTCAAGCTGATAGAAGCCAATGTCACGAGTCCCCTTCATCTTCAGCCGACCAATACCAAGTTTGTCAGTGAAGGTGATTGATTTGCGATCTCCTGAAAGTTTCCATCCACTTGTTTTGTACTCAATGCTTCTACAATCTTTCTGAAAAGACGGAAAGCCTTTTTTCCCAGCTACCTTCTTTTTGCAATTGTCGTAGAAGCGAGAAATGGCAGCCCATGCACGCTCTGAAGCTGATTGTCTAGCCATTGAATTTAACTTATTTGCAAAGTCAAATTCCTTAGCTAAAATAGCAGAATACTTATTGAGATCAAAGCAGGATTTCGCATTCCCATCCACCCAAAAGCGAACGGCTTTATTACGGATGAATTGAGTAGTGCGGATACCTTCGTCAATTCCAGTGAACTGATCAGGTTTTCCGTAGGCTTTGAATTCAAGAACTAGCATGGGTGTTTCCTCCTGTTCTTGTGATAGCAGATTCATCTTAAGACGGCTAGTGTTTTAGCGACAGATTTTGAAAGCCGCCCTAGAACGGCGGGGTTTTAGACCCAATATTTTGATAAGTTAGAGCGATCAGAACGTATTGCAAGCTGTTCATTATCCCCTCTAGCTATGAATTCAGACTCTTCCAATAGCGACCACCGACAACGCTAATGAATGTCACATAGCCGATCGCCTGCAAGATATACAAATGCTGAGTATAACCAAACAGCGCTTTGATCAATAAACCGGGAAAACGGCTATCCGGCAGCCGATCGCTCAAATCCCACACCGTACCGCCGAGTAAACAAGAATCTTGATTTCCCCAACAAAGCTGATGCCATTGGGGATTAATTTGACTGAGCAATCCCAAACTTACTTCGGCTTTACGCAAAGCTGTCACCACCAAACCTCCGACAATCAGCAATAGGACAACACCCATAATTTGAAAAAACAATTTGAGATTAATCCGACGACCGCCTTTGAAGATCAAAAGTCCGATCGCAGTCGCCCCAGAAATGCCTGCCACAGCGCCAAAGACGGGCACCCATCCCTGTTGAATTTGCGCCCCGACAAACAGTACGGTTTCAATCCCTTCGCGTAGCACCGCCACAAAAACCAAACTGAATACGCCCCAGCCTGCATTTTCATCTAGTGCTAGCTTTACTGATTGCTCAACTTCAGATTTTAAGCTCCGAGCTTGCTGCGTCATCCAAATCAACATCCAACTCAATAACCCGATCGCAATGACGGCGATTCCACCTTGCAGTGCCTGCTTAAGCGCTGGGGCATAGATCCAGTCAGAAATCCCCAAAGTGCGAAATCCCCAGGTCACGATCGCCCCACAAAGCAAACTCAAACCAATGCCTGCGCCAATGCCTTGATAAACCGATCGATTCAAATGACTGGCATTCGCTTTAGCAAGACAGGCAAGCACAATACCCACCACTAATGCTGCTTCTACGCCTTCGCGTAGAGTAATAAAGAAGACCGGGAGTGCTGTGGTTAAGTCCATAGTGTTAAGTGTAAGAACATTCTAAGACAATAATCCGATCGGCAGATTGAATGGTTGATCACCGATGGGCAATCACAAGGCAAGTCCGATCGCGTAACATCGCGTAACAATGATTGTAGAGCTTGCTGAATAAGATATTCAGATTCGCTGTCGAGGGCTGCGGTTGCTTCGTCGAGAATTAGAACTTTAGGTTTAGACATTAAGGCCCGCGCAATGGCCAGACGCTGAGGTTGACCACCCGAAAGTTTGACACCGCGCTCTCCAACGATCGAATCGTAGCCTTGAGGGAGTTGCTGAATAAATTCATGGGCATAGGCGGATTTTGCAGCGGATTCAATATCATCAATTTTAGCGTGGGAATTACCATAGGCGATGTTTTCCCGCACGGTGCCGTGAAGTAAAAGTGTCTCCTGAGAAACATATGAAAACCTAATTGCGTTTCTAATTTTACCCCGCTATCAAAGCGATGTTTGTGAGCGATGTTTGTGAGCATTTGAGGGTACTAGACACCCATTTCCATCGTTTAGTAAGATCTAGACCACGCAGTAGAGATTGGCCTAGGACATTTCATTTTATTCTGAATTTGGAATAGTTGACGATCGATAGATTTGATACATGATTGTCAATAACTCAGTTATGATGATTGATGAATTTACTTATGATCCTCGATTTTTATGAAGCAACGTGCTCTCTTTCTAGTGAACCGTCAAGCTCGACGAGGCGCACAGAATATTGAACTTGCGGCCCAAAAGTTACGCCAATCGGGGTTTGAGTTGGTGGAGGTGCGGACAGAACATCCGTCGCAGTTGTCGGAGGTCATTCGTGACCATGAACGATCGGTGGATTTGGTGATTGTGGGTGGTGGTGATGGGACGTTGAATGCGGCGATCGGTGGGTTGGTGGATACACAGCTTCCCTTGGGAATTTTGCCATTGGGGACGGCGAATGATTTGGCGCGGACGTTGGGGATTCCGACAGGCATTGATTCAGCTTGTGCGACGATTGCTGGAAGACAAATGAAGCGAATTGATTTGGGTTGGGTGAATGGTCATTACTTTTTTAATGTGGCGAGTTTTGGGTTGAGTGTGGCGATTACGGATCGGTTGACGAAGCAAACCAAACGGCGCTGGGGGGTGATGGCCTATGGTGTGGCAGCGATTCAGGCGCTGTGGCAAAGTCGGCCTTTTAAGGTGACAATTCGATCGGGCGATCGAGTTGAGCGGGTTAGAACCATTCAAGTGACGGTGGGGAATGGTGTCTATTATGGCGGTGGTTTGGCGGTGGCGGATGATGCGTCTATTGCGGACGAACGGTTAGATTTGTACAGTTTGGAAATCGATCATTTTTGGCGTTGGATAAGTTTGTTGCCTGCGATGTACCGAGGTAGTCATCATCTCTCTCCTTATGTTCATGCCCAGCAGGGACAAGAGTTTTTTATTGATTGCAACCGATCGTTAGCGATTAATACGGATGGTGAAATTAAGACGAAAACTCCAGCCCATTTTAAGGTGATTTCAAAGGCAATTTCGGTGTTGGTGCCGTTGATGACAGAGTGATTGAATCTTGGGAATTGAATAAGTGATTGTTTACTTCTTTCGCTTCTTCTTTTCTGCCACTTCTTTACCTTTGGTTTTCGTTTGATTTGAGGGAATTCCGATCGTGCCAAACTTTGGGGACCAAAAGCCGTCTTGAGTTTCAAAGTATGCAACGTCCTTACATTTTTCTCGACGATGGTCCAAGATTGAACATCGTAGCATCACTTTGTCTTTGCCCTCTTTCACGTAGCCATGTCGCTCTAAGAGCGCACCGCAAACCGGACAAGGATAGTCGGTGAAGTTTTGCGGATCGATCGGACGGCTGGCGTAAGGTAATTCGTATTTCTTTGCGGTCGGATTCCAAAACATGACGCAATCACAATCTGGGGTCATACATTTGAGAAAATGCTTAGCTTTAAGTTTGACTGATTTTGATGGAATCTTACTCATCTTTTGCTGACATTTTGGACAATTAAACCGTGATAATTCATGAGTTTGTCCTGAAGTTTGATTAGACGTGAAATTATGTTTTGTTGTTACATTAACTGTTGTGCCAATTTGTTTGATTGCAGAGGCGATCGCAGGTTCAAAATAGTCTCGATGCCAATGGGTTAAGTATTGCTCCCAATTTTGATTTCCATCGGCAATTCGATCGAGATCTGCTTCCATTTTTGCCGTGAATTCAGGCTGAATTAAATCAGGTAATAATTTCTCTAATGCCGAGTCCAAATCTAATCCTAATGCTGTGGGTTGTAGTTTATCTTTGAGCGACATGACATATTCGCGCTCCCGTAATGTTTTCACGGTTGGCGCATAGGTACTGGGGCGACCAATGCCTTTGCGCTCCATTAATTGCACTAATTTAGGTTCACTGTAGCGGGGTGGTGGCTGGGTTTGTTTGGCATCGGCTTGGGCTGTTTTTAGGGTTAAGGCAAGGCCACGTTGCAATAGTGGCAATTGATTGTCTGCACTTAGGTTATTCCAATATTTTGTATAGCCAGGGAATGTCACAACTTGGCCCCGTGCTTCCCAATGGGTTTCTCCGGCGCGGGTCATGATGCGGGTTTTCTGGAGTTCAACGGGGGCACAGAGAGAAGCTATTGTCCGATTCCAAATCAATGTGTATAACTTCGCATCATCACCACTTACATTCAAGTCATTAGGCGATCGATTAATGTCGGTTGGGCGAATGGCTTCATGGGCATCTTGGGCATTGGAGCGCGATTTGTGTATGGTTGATTTAGTGGGCAAATTTTCAGGATCATGTTGTCGAAGGTATTCACGAACTGTTTCACAAAATGATTCTGCTAGTGTGACTGAATCCGTTCGCATATAGGTAATGTGTCCCGCTTCATAGAGGGATTGGGCGACTTTCATTGTTTTGTCTGGACTAAACTTAAACCGCTGTCCTGCGGCCTGTTGCAATGTCGAGGTCATTAGGGGCGGTGGCGGCGATTGTTGGGTCTTTTTGCCTTCGACGGAGAAGACTTCGTGGGGCTGGGCTAGGGCAATGGCGACAATCCGATCGGCTTCGGCTTGGGTCGTTATTTTGTCCGATTCGGGCGCTTTTGGGTCGTCGGGTGCGTCTTCGTGTTCTTTGGCGTGAACGGCTTTGGGTTTTCCTGCCGATCGGTAGAATGCTTTAAATCCTTCTTGATATTCAACCCAAATGCTCCAATAGTTTTGGGGTTTAAATGCTAATATTTCCCGTTCTCTTAAACATAACAAATGCAATGTCGCACTTTGAACCCGACCCATGGACTTTGCGCCGTTGTTGAGTTTCCAGACAACGTGTTTGCTTCCTTTGTAGCCAACTAGTTTATCTAAACAATCTCGCGCACGTCCGGCGGCAATTAATGATTGATCTAATTTACGGGGATGGGCAATCGCGGCTTGGACGGATTCGGTGGTGATTTCGCGGTAGGTTACACGATGGGGATTTTTTAGTTTTAAGGCTTGTTGTAAATGCCAACCGATCGTCTCGCCTTCTCGATCGGGATCTGTTGCAATATAAACTTGATCTGCTTGTTTCACCGCTTGACGAAGTTCAGTTAATACGGCCTGTCCCCTCGTTCCCCTTGGTTCATAACGACAGTCAATCCGATCGTCATTTAGATCAAATCCTAAGGAGTCTTCGCCATCATTTGCTAATTCACGCACATGTCCCATACTCGCTTTGATCACCCAACCCTGTCCCAAAATTTGAGCTAATTTTCTGAGTTTGCCGGGGGATTCAATTAGAAGTAGGTTGGACATTTTGGAAACCGTAGAATGGTTAGATACATAGTACATTTATTCTAGGAGGACGAACAACTTTTTGGGATAAGTTCTGTTTAAATATAAATTCCTAGTCCAAGAGTCTTCTACAATATTAAGGAAATTCCTATTAATAACGTTATCTGTTTTCCGAATGCCCATCGCAATTCCTCTAACTTTTCTCGTACTACTTGCCGTCCTCTTCGGCGTTTTTCTGTGGCAAAATTTAGAGCCTGCGGTGGCCCTAGTTTTCCTTGGCGTTGTGTTGCCGAAACTTCCTCTGGCTCTTTGGATATTGCTGGCGTTGGGGATTGGGATGGGTTTGAGCCTGACCTTTTTGGTGTTGCTTTCGGTTAGCCGTGGAGGTCGTAAAAAACCTGGGATTGCTGGAGCTGTTTCGGAGGCGTGGGAGGATGAGGCGTGGGGTAAGAAACAAGCGGTAGCCGATCGGACCGCTAACGGGGAGGCATGGAATGATGATGAGTGGAGTGGAAAACCTCAGTCGGTTAAAGCGCCAGATATTGATGCTGAATTTAGGGTGATTACGCCGCCCATGCGATCGCTTGATGATATTGATTAACTTGATAACACGGATTGCTTTGTTCTAATTTGTTAACTTATCTCAAATTTCTTCTAAACTTCTTATGTCTCTTCCCAATCTCCAAGGCGTTAATGTATATCTGATCGGTATGATGGGATCGGGTAAAAGTACGATCGGTGCAATTTTAGCCGATCGATTAAGCCATCAATTTTTTGATACCGATGTGCTGATTGAACAAATTAGCGGTCGATCGGTTACGGAATTGTTTGCGCAATCGGGTGAGAGTACTTTTCGTCAACTTGAAACACAAGTTTTAAGTGAATTGTCGAGCTACGTCCGAAAGTTGATTGCAACAGGCGGGGGCATTGTCGTCACTCCAGAAAATTGGGGCCATTTGCGATCGGGAATTATTATATGGTTAGATGTGCCTGTTGCCGTGTTGTGTGCGCGTTTAGCAAATGATACAACTCGACCTCTTTTAACGGGTGATTTAAATTCTAAACTGAATACTCTTTTTTCCGATCGATCGCCTTTGTATTCCCAGGCTGATTTACATATTAAAATCGCAGGCCATGAAACACCTGAAGAAATTTGCGATCGGATCTTGGTTGATCTGAATGCGGCTTTAATTGCAAAAGCGGAGGAAAACGCTACTATTCTCAAGCTCAATCAAGCTCAGCCGTTTCGTGCCCAATAAAAAATTATCATTCA
>JAYUEW010000299.1:0-3604 GCA_043739045.1 Synechococcales cyanobacterium | reverse complement strand
CCCACGCCGAGATCCGCCCAACGGAAAATATAAATAATTCCGCAGCCAATCCCCCAGCGTCATGTGCCAGCGTCGCCAAAAATCAGCCAAATTGGTACTGAAATAAGGAAAATCAAAATTTTGCGGCAACTGAATCCCCAGCAACATGGCACTTCCACGAGCCACGTCCACATAGCCACTGAAGTCTAAATAAATCTGGAACCCATAGGCAATCACCGCCAGCCAAAGATCTCCGCTCCCTGCCCGAGGAATATTCTCAAAACTCAGGGCCGTGAAGGTGCCTAAATGATCGGCAAAAATTCCCTTTTTAACCGCACCACAAGCAATCAACCAAAGCCCTTCAGTAATTTGATCGGCACGGGGGAAGGTTGCACTTTGGATTTGAGTGATGAATTGTGGATAGCGGGTAATCGGTCCAGAGATGGCCTTGGGGAAGAAGAGTTTGTAACTGGCAAACCGAGGAAAACTTCTCGACGCAGGCGCACCCCGGTAGATATCCACCAAATAGGAAATACATTCAAAGGTAAAAAAGCTCAACCCCACGGGCGTTAGAGCATTTAGGGTTTTAAGGGCTGTCTCCGTTGGGGCGAGATTCAAATGGAACAGGGCGGCAATGCTGGAGAGGAGCAGGAGTGCGATCGATTTGAAGCTAAACAGTAAAAAAAGCTGAATAAATACACCCAACATCAAAAGTTGAAGGCGGCGACGATTCCAATCTTGTTGAGCAAACTGCCAATCCTCAATTCGCCAATCTGGCGGTGCCCCGATCGCCCGACCCAGTTGAAACGTGATCCAGGTCAAGGCCACTAACAATGGAATATATTGTGGCTGAAGCGACGCATAAAACAACAAACTCGCAACAACTAAAACCCACATTTTTAGATGGGTTCCAGAGACTGACCAATAAATACCCAATGTCCCTAATAGAAAGAGGGCATAGGTCAAGGAGAGGAAGTTCATGACAAACGCTAAATCTAGAGTGTTAATTGGTCTCTATACAAGACCTGTAGTGTAGCCGAACTGGTGCACTGTGATCACAGAATCTGATCAGAGAGAGTTATGGATTTCAGCATCAATTCAGAGAATGCCCGCACAGAATAGCCAATAGATGAACTGGCCCTAACTGCAACCAAAATATTAAGTATCAAAAAGATACTAAAGATAAGTTCAACTGTTCTGTGTCCTGTCGGCCTGTTTGTGAGAAATCTAGCAGAAGGCAGGGCAATTTTTTTTGATTTTTGATAGGCTTATGATGTTTGAGAGCGTTGTTTAAGAGATATTGAGACAGCGGAATGCAATAGATCTGTGGGAATATGGGTTCCGACCTTTATGTGTAGATGAGTGGTGGAATCCATGGATGATGTTTTACAGGAGAATCAGGAAGAGTTTTATGAGAATGCCCATGGTGAACAAGCGGGCGATTTTATCAAGCTCGATCAATTTCTAAAGGTAGTAGGCATGGTGGGCACGGGCGGCCAAGGAAAAGTGTTGATTCAATCGGGCGAAATACGAGTGAATGGAACCATTGAGACCCGCCGAGGTCGCAAGCTTCGTAATGGAGATGTGGTGGAAGCATTTGGGGAAGGCTATACGGTGGAACTCACCAGCGGCCATGATGCCTGGGCGTAATGTTTGATGGCAGTCTACGATCGTGATCTCAATTTGGATTAGATTGGGATGTGATCCGTACCGACGGAGGGTAGGGTCATCCGATCGGTCATCCGGCCTGAAATGATAATCTAGAGTAACGTTGAACTGCTGAGTAGTTAGACGTGAACCCTACTTGATCCTTTGGAGCATTTCTCATGTATCTCACTTGGCTAGACAGCAATTCTTGGTTGATTGAACTGGGTGAGGGCGAGAAAACAACCCGAATTTTGATGGATCCTTGGCTAGTTGGGGATTTGATGTTTGGCAGTGCGAATTGGTTTTTCCGTGGATTTCGTAAACAAGACCGATCGATTCCAGAAAACATTGATTTAATTTTGTTATCTCAAGGCTTGGAAGATCACGCCCATCCAGCAACCCTTAAAGTATTAGATAAATCAATTCCGATCGTGGGTTCGCCATCTGCCGCCAAAGTCGCAACATCATTAGGCTTCACCAAAGTCACTGAACTCAAACACGATCGGGTTTTTACAATAGATGGCAAAGTAAAAATTCAAGCCCTTGAAGGATCTACCGTGGGTCCCGGCACAAAAGAAAATGCCTACGTGATTAAAGACTTAGTTCAAGGCACAACGTTGTATTACGAACCCCACGGTTATCATTCACCAAAATTGAAGCAAATTGGGGCGATCGATGTAGCATTAACCCCTATGGTTGATTTGAAATTACCTTTGGTCGGTGCATTTATTAAAGGCACATCCAGCGCATTAGAATTGGCGCAATGGGTTACACCACAGGTCATGCTACCGACAGCAGCGGGCGGCGATATTAACTTTGAAGGATTGCTGATTAAAATACTCAAAGCAGAGGGTGGTCCGTCGCAGTTACAAGAACAATTGATCTCAAAAGGATTGAAAACTCGTGTCATGGAACCGAAACCCGGAGAACGGACGGCGATCGTTTTAGAACCTTTGGCAACTGTGGTTTAAGGCAACTGTGGTTTAAAAGGACTGCCATCACCCAAGAACGAAGCCAGCTAACCATAATTGTGAATACTGCCGAAAGTTTCTGCATATTTCTTTTGGGTTCTCAAGAAACTCTTTTACGGACTCATCATGTAAGGCGATTCCCAAGGATAAGCCTACCGAAGCCCCAGCCTCCAATTCTAGAGGCTTGAGAATCTCTTACACCCCAGAATTGAGGGCCAGAGGGGCTTCCGGTATATTCATTGTGAGAATGGCCTAATGACAAATGACGATCGAAGTTTTTTGAGTTTGGAACTGCTGCAAACTGGGGGCAAAGCTGAGAAAGGTGAGCGATTAAGTTTATAATTGTTAACACTGTTCATCTAAATTCAGAGCGCCCCATGGATCGTCAAAAAGCCATCATCATCGGTTCAGGAATTGGCGGATTGGCCCTAGGAATCCGACTCCAGAGCCTTGGATTCGACACCACCATCTTTGAGAAACTTGACGCACCGGGTGGGCGCGCTTATGTCCGCCGCGCTGAGGGCTTCACCTTCGACATGGGACCCACCGTCATCACCGTTCCCCACTTCATCGAAGAACTATTCTCCCTAGAACGTGACTGCGCCGACCTTGGCAGCCCCGACTTCTCCCCCGAATTGCTCGACATCAACAGCCGGATCAAGTCTGGGACAAGCGGCGGACCGAACACCTCCAAATACGTTAACATCGTCCCTGTCCTTCCCTTCTATCGGATTTACTTTGACGACGGAAGTTACTTTGACTACGACGGCGACCCCGAAAGCACCCGCCGCCAAATTGAAGCGATCGAACCTGAGGATTTAGACGGATACGATCGGTTCCATGATGCAGCCCGCGCTATCTTCGAGCGGGGATTTGTCGAACTGGGCTACACGTACTTTGGCGACGTAATGTCCATGTTAAAAATCGCGCCCGACCTCGTAAAACTCGACGCAGTTCGGCCTTTGTTTTCGTTTGTAAAAAGCTACTTCAAAAGCCCAAAACTCCAG
>JAYUEW010000298.1:0-11042 GCA_043739045.1 Synechococcales cyanobacterium | reverse complement strand
GAATGAATTGACAAATTCTAATCGCTTCATCGATCGCCGTGAACTGTTCAGCTTTAACGTAAGTCTTGAATTCTAGAACTAACATTGAGCTTTCCTCCTATGCTTCTTGTGATAGCAGTTTCATCACAAGATTGCTATAGATGTTGCTGTAGATTTTGAAAGCCGTCCTAGAAGGACGGGGTTTTTACCCAAGTTCCTGATAATTGACAGTGGGTTAGCCCAGTATTAACTCGAACAGTGCCATTATTTTGTTTGACCTCTCTGCACGTTTCGACTAATGCCTAAATATTCCCCATCAGTCAAAGAACCTATCAAGAAACTAACACCAAAACAAGTTTCAGCGGCATCAACTAGAGCATCTATAATCCGATCGATCGCGGGCATTTGTTGATAATTAGCAATCCGATCGGTCTCCCCAAATACCATTTTAAACAGTTCAGGATTGGGGGCTAACCGCATGGAACCATGTTGAAGGATAGTTTGGCCCGATCGTTTTTGGGCGCTGCCGATTAATTTTTGTCCTGTGGGTAAAACCAAGTCTGCACCCGTTGCAGTTGCAAAGCAATCAGGATTGTGAATGTAGCCTCGTCCTGCGTTCCCGTAAGAAAGATCATAAGAGAGCGATCGCCAACCCTGAATCAAAAACTCACAGATTTGGAGATAACTCTCCGATCGCTTATCCGCAAAGCCAGATGCAATCACCGCATAGGTCAAATCGCCTTGATGCAAAACAGCCCGTCCGCCCGTCGGTCGCCGAACTAACTGAACGGTTGCGCCTGAAAATGTTAGGTCATTCCAATGATTTGGATAGTTGCGTTGGTGGTAGCCCAAGGAAATCGCGATCGGATCCCACTGATAAAACCGGAGGGTCGGCGGACTTTCCCCAGACTCGACCGCGCTAAAAATAGCCGCATCGATCGCCATTTGGGTCGCCCCATTGGCACAAGAAAGCGGCAGAAGTCTCCAGGCATTACGTGACATTATGCCGCAGGGAATTCAGCGAGAAGGCGATCGTCATGCTGATCGGCAATGCCTGCAACGATCGTAATCGCACGAGAAATTTCCGCCGCAGACAAATCTTCTACGCTGCGAGTGGTCATCACGGAAACCTGACCATCAGCGATCGCAAACCGAGCTTCAAACGTCGTGTTCCAATTCAGTTCTAGAAGCTGTCGGGTCAGAGCCGCTTCATTCTTAACGGGCAAGCTCAACACCTTGGCCCAAACTGTCAGCACATCCTCACCGCTGCTGCCCGTAAGCTGGACAAAGACTTGCACACTGCCATACTGAAACTTCCAGAGGTGTCCAGTTTTCCCATGACTAACGAGCGCCGTATCCCCGCTATCCAGGCTATCGATCACCACTTCAATAGCATCAACAAGGCTCAGGTTCGGACCTAAAGCATTAGGCTCATCGGATGAAAACTCTAAAATGTTAGGAGTAGGGGAGTCTGAAGTCATAAATACCCATTAATTGCTCTGTTATCCATGTATCTCCTCTATGATGTCACTGAATTCCTAAAAGTTGATCTCTGCTATTCAAATTTTCTATCTCTCTCACGGGGGAACTACGACATGCCTGAATTTCCGATTAAAAAATCCAGCGATTCCAATCCAGCCAGTTTCATCTTGATCGCGAAATTGTTCGGAGGTTCGACGGCTCTGGCACTTGTAATTAAATATGCGATGCCTGCGCTGAATATTGTGCCCAGCGATCGTCTTGCCTTGGGGATTATTTTGTTGCCGAGCCTGTTAATTGCGATCGTTTTGGGCCTTCAATCTAGAGACGTAACCTAAGTCCGCTCACAAAGCATTCTTCGACCAAGCATCCTTCGATCGGGCATCCTTCGATCGGGCTGAATTGTGAACTAAAGATAACGAAATGAGTAAAAGCCCACCAATTGTAAAAATGTAGGGCAGAATACTGAGAATAATAAGTAAATCCTTTAGATAAGATTTGATTTATAGCGTTTGTAACATTTTTATGTCGAAATAATTCATTCGGCAGTTTGTGAATGATTCGATCGCTTCAGATTCTCACTATTTTATAACAAGTCTTGTTTTTCGGGAGGGACCGATAATAATGGAGCTAACCAATCATCCTCTGATGCGCTATTTACGAGACGATCTGTCGTTGTCTTCAGACTCGATCGCCCTCGCATTTCAACAAGCCCACAAAACTCCCAGCCTCATGCCTATGGTTTTATGGCAATACGGACTCGTGTCGATTTCTGAGCTAGGTCAAATTTTAGATTGGTTGGATGGGCAGAGTACAGCGGCTTAAGGTATGACACTTCACCCGATCGCTGTCCATTGTGATTGTGTAATCGGAAAATTCCCCATGTAGAACCAGGTTTGGGAATGTCTAATTCTCGTTTCACCCGCTGTAATTGCTCAACGTAGGGTGTAATGAACAAAAACGATCGCACCGAAGCACGATCGCCCTAAAGTCAATCCGGTTATTAATTACAAACTAGACAATACGGTCCGCGCTGCTTCCAACGTCCGATCGATGTCAGCATCCGTATGTGCTAAAGACGTAAATCCAGCTTCAAACTGCGACGGAGCCAAATATACGCCCTGTTCTAGCATTGCCCGGTGGAACTTGCCAAACTTCACCGTATCCGCCTTCTTCGCATCTTCAAAGTTATGCACCGGACCTTCGCAGAAGAAGAACCCAAACATCCCACTAACAGAACCACCACACATCGCATGGCCCGTTTCCTTCCCGATCGCCAATAATCCATTAATCAAACGGCTCGTGACCCGATCAAGATATTCATAGCTCCCAGGCTGCTTGAGAATTTCCAACGTCTTAATCCCCGCTGTCATCGCCAAAGGATTCCCCGAAAGCGTCCCCGCTTGGTACATGGGTCCCGCAGGCGCAACCATTTGCATAATATCCTTACGACCGCCATAAGCACCCACAGGCAACCCACCACCAATCACTTTTCCCATCGTCGTCAGATCTGGCGTGATGCCAAACTTTGCCTGCGCACCACCATAGGAAATACGGAACCCCGTCATCACTTCATCAAACACCAACAGCGCGCCATTTTCCGTCGTCAATTCACGTAATCCCGCCAAAAAACCTGCATCTGGCACAATGAATCCCGAATTCCCCACAACAGGCTCAAGAATCACACCGCAGATTTCACCAGGATTTTCAGCAAACAGCCTGCGGACGGCTTCAAGGTCATTATAGGGAGCCGTCAATGTCGCCGCAGCAGTCGATTTGGGGACACCGGGAGAATCAGGCAACCCCAGCGTCGCAACCCCAGAACCTGCTTTCACTAGGAACATATCCGCATGTCCATGATAACAGCCTTCAAATTTAATCAGCTTCTCCCGCCCCGTGAACGCCCGCATCAATCGCAAAACGGCCATACAAGCCTCGGTGCCGGAGTTGACAAAACGCACCATTTCCACGCTGGGGACCGCATCAATCACCATTTCCGCCAACACATTTTCTAAGGCACAGGGCGCACCAAAACTGGTCCCTTTTTCAGCCGCCGCTTGGATCGCTTGAATCACTTCAGGCCGTGCATGACCACAAATTGCTGGTCCCCAAGTGCCAACATAATCAATATATTTATTGTTATCCACATCCCAAGCATAGGCATCTTTAACGCGATCGAACACGATCGGTTGACCGCCAACGGATTTGAATGCACGCACTGGTGAACTCACACCACCCGGCATAATTTTTTGTGCAGCAGCAAAGATTTCTTCAGATTTAGTGGTTTTGAAAGTCTCGGTAATCAAGGCATTCTCCTTAAAAGAGGGGCGATAGACTGGGTCATTATTATGAAAATTATCCCATACTCAGGCGGAGTCGGTTTAGACCCAACTCATTGTGGCTGAATTGAATTGGAATAAGAATCATTCTCATGTTACAGTGATATGCATCTTGAGCAGGGCCGTTGGCGATCGGAGTTAAGCGGTAGCTCGGCTAGTCGTAGGTGATTTATGTCAGATGATATTGATAATTTGGGAGGCGAATCAGTTCCGAAACGGGGACTTCCGGTGACAGTGATCAGCGGTTTTTTGGGCAGTGGTAAGACGACCCTGCTAAATCAGATTTTACAAAATTGTGAGAATCTAAAAGTTGCGGTTTTAGTAAATGAATTTGGCGATATTAACATTGATAGCCAGCTTTTAGTTTCGATCGATGAGGACATGATTGAACTAAGTAACGGTTGTATTTGTTGCACAATTAATGCAGATTTGGTTGATGCAGTATATCGAGTACTGGAACGTAGCGATAAAATTGATTATCTGATTGTGGAAACGACAGGTATTGCTGATCCGTTGCCGATTATTTTAACGTTTCTAGGCAGTGATCTCAAATACATGACACGCCTGGATTCAGTCATTACTGTTGTAGACAGCGAGACCTTTACACCAGAACATTTTGAGAGCGCAGCAGCACTCAATCAGATTGTCTATGGTGACATCATTTTATTGAATAAAGTAGATTTAGTGGATAGTCGTTCGGTACAAGTCTTAGAGCAGTTTATTAGAGGTTTAAAACCACAAGCTAGAATTCTAGAAGCCGTTCGATCGCAAGTGCCACTCTCTCTAATTTTGGATGTTGGAATATTGGAGGCCGATCGTTATAGTTATCATCAGAAGAAGCATCATCACGAAGAACATCATCATCACAAAGAATCTGATCACTTGGAAAATGATGGGTTTGTTAGTGTTTCGTTTAAAAGTATTCATCCGTTCTCGATTAAAAAATTCCAAGAGTTCCTCGACAACCTATCGCCTAATGTTTTTCGCGGTAAGGGAATTCTCTGGTTTCGTGAGAGTTATTTGCGACATATTTTTCAGCTCAGTGGTAAACGCTGTAGTTTAGAACCTGACCAGAAACGTCCCAATGGAAATCAATTAGTTTTAATTGGTAGAGATTTAGATCAAAGTATTATCCAAGAACGTCTAAGAGATTGTTTATCTATTAAATCTGCAACAGTTCCATGATTGTTGCAGACGACCTGTATGACTACACAACTTTAGACCCCACAGAATCCCTATGAGTCCTAATCAAGTAATGCTTGCAAATGCAGTTAGTGAAGCGAATGAAATCAGCGCTGTTCAAGCGATCGCAAGCGTCAAAACTTCCTCACACCCCTCTGTAACTGAGGAGGAAATGCGTCAAGCTGTACGTACTCTATTGATCGGACTGGGCGAGGATCCCGATCGTGAAGGGCTAAAAGACACCCCGAAACGTATGGTCAAAGCACTCAAATTTCTCACGAAAGGCTATACCGATTCTCTAGATGAATTACTCAATGGAGCGGTATTCACTGAGAAATCTAGCGAAATGGTGTTAATCCGAGATATTGATCTATTCAGTTCCTGTGAACATCACATTTTACCAATCATTGGAAAAGCGCATGTTGCTTATATTCCAAATGGTAAGGTTATTGGTTTATCTAAGATTGCAAGAATTTGTGAAATGTATTCCCGTCGTTTGCAAGTTCAAGAACGTTTAACAGATCAAATTGCAGATGCATTATTGGGTTTGTTGAATGCTAAAGGGGTTGCTGTTGTGGTTGAAGCGACTCACATGTGTATGGTTATGCGTGGTGTTCAAAAGCCCGGATCTTGGACCGTGACGAGTGCAATGCGCGGAGTGTTTGCAGACGACGATCGTAAGCGTCAAGAGTTTATGGATCAAATCCGTCATCGTCCACAATTCCACTAAGAGAGATCCCCCTAACCCCCTTTATTAAGGGGGAACTGGAGGGGAGTAGTTTTGTTTTGGAGTATGTTATGCGCGATCGGCTTCCGGTTACGGTTATTACTGGGTTTTTAGGGAGTGGAAAAACGACACTATTAAATCGTATTCTACATAATTTAAATGGTTTAAAAGTCGCTATTTTAGTGAATGAATTCGGTGATATTAATATCGATAGTCAGCTTTTAGTGACTGTCGAAGAAGATATGATTGAACTTACTAATGGTTGTATTTGTTGTACATTAAATGATGGCTTGCTTAATGCAATGCATAAGCTTTTAGAACAACGCGATCGGATTGATGCGGTGATTATTGAGACAACCGGGTTAGCTGATCCACTCCCGATTGCGTTAACACTTCTTGGAACTGAATTGCGGGATATGACAACATTAGATTCTATTTTAACGGTTGTCGATGCGGAGCATTTTGAGGTTTCATTACTTAGTAGTGAAGTCCTTTTTCAACAAGTCGTCTATGGCGATATTATTTTGGTCAATAAGACCGATCTGGTTACACCAGAGAAGTTGCAGGCGATCGACCATCAGATTGAAGATATTAAAGAAAATGCTCGAATTCTGAGAATGCAAGATGGAAATGTTCCTTTAGCACTAATTTTAGATGTACAACTTGGAGATATGGGTACCTACCAAAATGCGTCTCAAGATGATGTGCTTATTTCCCATGTCAAAAATGATGGTTATGTTTCCGTTTCATTCAAGAGTAAGCGCCCATTTAATTTGAAAAAATTTCAGGAATTCCTCGACTATCAACTCCCAGCCAGTGTCTTCCGAATGAAGGGGATTCTTTGGTTCAATGAAAGCAATGCTCAGCATATTTTTCAATTGAGTGGTAAGCGCTTTCAAATCGACGATCGAACCTGGGAAACAGAACCTAGCAATCAACTTGTGTGTATCGGCCAAAAAATAAATCCACTCCAGATTCAACAGATGCTAACAAATTGCTTAACTCGTGTGTAATTTGTGTGTAATTCGACCGGAAATTGTGATTTACTAAACTATAGAATCTGTTTAGTTATTCCTATTTCCAATGTTACAAATCGACCTATTTCAAACGGTGTTAGATCCGGCGAGTTTAGATATATTTTGGATGGAATTAACCTCTGGAGCCTATGGCGAAGTCGATCGAGCAGAAGGATTATTTAATCTAGTCAATGGCCAAGGGTATGGGTTTCAATTCATTGCTGCTGAACAAAAGAGTGAATACATTGAAGTCGAAGATGAACCCTGCTTAGTTGGACGGCCCGATCGGCCTTCAATACTTCAAATTAGTGGACAAGATCTAGATCTCGATTCAATAGAAGCCACGATCGATGCTTGCTCTCTATCTGACACTATTCTCGAATATCACCAATCCCAAACCTTGGCAAACTCATGAAACTCGCTGTTCTTTCCTGCATTCACGGTAATTACGAAGCACTTAATGCGGTTCTTTCCGATATTGATGAACAAAAAGCCGACCGGACCTTTTGTCTAGGTGACTTAGTTGGGTATGGTCCACATCCAAATGCAGTTGTGGAGATGATCCGATCGCTCGATATTCCCACGGTTCAAGGCTGCTGGGATGAGGACATTGTTGAGGGATTGAATGCTTGTGAATGCAGTTATCCATCTTTGCTTGGTGAAGTGCGTGGAAAACTTGCTCATGAATGGACTGATAAAGAAATTTATCCTGAAACCCGTGATTTCCTAGCTAATTTACCGATTACAATGCGCCACGACAATCTATGTTTTGTTCATGGTAGCCCTTACAATCAACATGAATACTTGATGCCTGAAGTCGCTGCATTTACAGCCTTAGAACGGGTCATGTCCACGGGCGCAGATGTTCTCTTTTGTGGGCATACCCATATTCCCTACGTTCGGACTCTGGACTCTGGAAGTCTTAACGTTTCACTTAAATCATCGGATAATAAAACACAATCCCTACAAAAAATTCGATCGCCTTTAAAACAAATTATTAATGCCGGCTCAGTCGGTGAACCACGCCACGGTAGACCAAATGCAACCTATATTATTTACGATACCGACACACAACTTACAACGCTACGAGAAGTAGAATACGATTATAAAAAGACCTGTGCTGCGATCGTTGAAAAAGGTCTTCCAAAAATCTTTGCATGGCGCTTGTCTCAAGGATTAGAGTATGCAGAACGGGCCGAAGATCCGAGTCATATTTGCGAACGGTAATATCATGACAGAACTTAATGACAACTCTCAATTAGCACTCACCCATCGCCCTCGCCGCCTTCGTGGAAACGCAACCCTTCGTCGGATGGTTCGTGAAACCCATCTCACCGCAGCAGATTTAATTTATCCCCTTTTTGTGATGGAAGGTGAAAATCAGACGATCGAAATTCCCTCAATGCCGGGACAATATCGATACACTTTGGATGCATTGCTGAAGGAAATCAAAGAGGCTTGGGACTTGGGGATTGGGGCGATCGCATTGTTCCCAAAAGTGAATGATGCCCTCAAAGACAATGCTGGAACTGAAAGTTTCAATCCGGATGGATTAGTGCCGTCTGTTGTTAAAGCCATTAAAAAAGCATTTCCAAATCTAATTGTGATAACAGATATTGCCTTAGATCCCTATAGTACTGAAGGGCATGATGGAATTGTGAGTGAAGATGGCAGAATCTTGAATGATGAAACCGTTGCAGTTTTGGTCAAACAAGCGATCGTTCATGCAATGGCTGGAGCAGATATCGTTGCGCCGTCAGATATGATGGATGGCCGAGTTGGGGCGATTCGTCAGGGGTTAGATCAGGCGGGCTTTTTTGATGTAATCATCATGGCTTACACGGCCAAATATGCCTCATCCTACTATGGACCATTCCGCGATGCCTTAGGATCAGCGCCAAAGTTTGGAGATAAAAAAACCTATCAAATGGATGCAGGGAATACTAGGGAAGCTATTAAAGAAGCTGAACTCGATATTCAAGAAGGAGCCGATATTATTATGGTAAAGCCCGCGCTGGCTTATCTCGATATTATTCACATTCTCAAACAAAGAACCAATCTTCCGATCGCCGCCTACAATGTTTCTGGAGAGTATGCAATGATTAAAGCAGCGGCACAACAAGGCTGGATTGATGAAGATGCGATCGTGCTTGAAACGCTGACCAGTATGAAGCGAGCCGGGGCAGATTTGATTTTGACGTACTTTGCAAAACAAGCTGCGAGACTTTTACGGTAGTGTTTTACAATTTATAAATCAATCAATAAATCAATCAATAAAAAAAGGGAATTTAGATGTATTGGGCGATCGCAAGTGGAATTGAAGGAAACTTGGCTGCATATGAAGCGGTAGTAGCAGATCTTAAAAAACAAGATGTAGATGAATTTTTCATTATTGGTGATGTCGTTGGTCCTGTTGCTGAAAGTGAAGCATTGGTCGATCGCCTTCGCAATCCAAAACCGAGTGAACATATTTCAGCGATTTGTCAGGGTTGGTGGGAAGAACAATGTTTGATTTTGCATAGTTTAGGGCGCACGGGACATCCAGATCAACTAATCGATCGCTATGGAAACAAGATGGTAAAGACACTCTGGGATTCTGTTTCGCGGGAAACAGTGGCTTGGATTCAGGAGTTAGATTTTGGAATTGTCGAATTAGATTGTTTATTAATTCATGGGAGTTCGATGGGTGCTGATGATGAACTCACTCCAGAGACTAGCCCAATTGATTTACTCGATCGATTGTCACGAGCAGAGGTAAATACGTTATTCTGTGGACGATCGGGATTGGCCTTTGAAGCTGAAATTCAATCCGGGAGTTTAACCAATACCGTACAAACCCTCGATCGGTCTTCTGAACCTGAAGTGGTGACGATTAAATCTAAAAAAGTCGTGGGAGTCGGTAATGTAGGCCGCGTGCCTGGGACTGCAACGTATACATTGTATGCACCGGGAAGCGGTCAAGTAAAGTTTCGATCGGTGAATTACTCGGTGAACTACGGAAAACATAAAGGATTTAGTATTAGATAAATTTTTCTAGCATACTTTCCAGGGTGATGGCAAAATGCAGTGGAATCAGCAGAAGGGTAGTGCGATCGTTTAGGATATTTCAACGCACCTAGAACGCACCTAGAACGTATCTAGACAGATAGTGACCCGATGAAAACCGCCATACCTCAACTAGATTCTCAACCGGATCTATTAATCCAAGCTCAAGATCTCAATCCCGATGCCTTAAGCCGATCGCTACTTCAGTGGTACCAAACCTCAGGCCGAGATCTACCCTGGCGAAAAACCTGCGATCCATACAAAATCTGGATCTCAGAAATCATGCTCCAGCAAACCCAAGTCAGAACTGTCCTTCCCTATTTCGATCGCTGGCTAAATCTGTTTCCGACCCTAGAAACATTGGCTAATGCCCCATTACAGTCAGTATTGAAAGCATGGGAAGGCTTGGGTTACTATGCACGGGCACGCAATATTCATAGGGCCGCAATGGTCATCATGGAAAGGTTCTCAGGACAATTTCCCGACACGTTAGAAAATGCAATGTCACTACCTGGGATCGGGCGAACAACTGCTGGAGGAATCCTGAGTTCTGCATTTAATCTGCCCTTACCCATTCTCGACGGCAACGTAAAACGGGTTCTGTCGCGATTAATTAACCTGCCCGTTCCGCCCGATCGGAGTCTGGCAGCCCTGTGGGAAATCTCCGAATCATTGGTCCCACTTAATCAGGGCCGCGACTTCAATCAAGCCTTTATGGACCTTGGAGCCACAGTTTGCATTCCAAAAATACCTAATTGTCTAGTTTGTCCCTGGAATGGCTTCTGCAAGTCGTACAATTTAGGAGTTCAAAATCAAAGACCCATGACCGAACCAAAAGCTCCCGTTTCCCACAAAACTATTGGCGTTGCAGTGATCTGGAACAGCAATCAAGATAATAGTATCCTGATCGATCGTCGTAAGCCAGAAGGACTTTTGGGCGGAATGTGGGAATTTCCGGGAGGTAAGGTTGAACCCGGGGAAACCATTCCTGAATGTATCAAACGAGAAATTCAAGAAGAACTCGGAATTGAGATTGCCGTTGATGAATCTCTAATGACGATCGATCATGCCTACAGTCATTTTAAAGTAACCCTTCATGTCTACCATTGCCGTCACCTCAGTGGTATTCCTCAAACTATTGAATGTGACGAAATTCAATGGGTAACATTATCAGAGTTGAATGAGTATCCGTTCCCGACGGCTAATTTAAAAATCATTCAAGCATTACAACAGTCCGGCCCGCGTTTTCCGGTTTCTCCCTGATGGTTAGTCAAC
>JAYUEW010000297.1:0-5262 GCA_043739045.1 Synechococcales cyanobacterium | reverse complement strand
CTCGTTTATGATAGCCGCATATTGCTCCATGACCACATTTCGCCGAACCTTCAACGTCTGAGTCAGTAGACCGTTTTCTACCGTAAATGGCTCACTCAGGAGTCGGAACCCTGCAATCCGATCGTCTGGGCGGTAGCCTGCGCGGTCTTTCACCCGTTGAAGCAGCTCTGTTTTAAACAAATCCTGAACGGGTTTGCTAGACAAATCAACATCGCCGCTGTAACCGTTTTGAGTCGACCATTGCTGAAGTTCATCAAGGTTGGGGACAATCAAAGCTCCGATCGTTTTTTTATCTTGACCGACTAACATAATCTGATCGATATAGGGACTGCGAAGACAAGCATTTTCGATCGGCAGCGGTTCAATATTCTCGCCATTACTAAGTACAATTGTATCCTTAGCGCGCCCAGTCAAAACCAAATCTCCCCACTCCGTGACATAGCCCAAATCCCCCGAATCAAACCAGCCGTCGGGGTCGATCGCTTTGCGAGTTGCTTCAGGATTATTAAAATAACCCTTCATAATTTGGGGACCACGCAAAAGAACAATCCCTTTTTTCCCAGTTTCAACAGGTTGGCGAGAATCAAAATCGACAATCTTCGTTTCGGTATACATCAAAGGTTGACCGTCCGCCCCGCGCAGGTTTCGCCAAGGCCGACGAACGTGGGTAATCGGCGAGGTTTCGGTTAAGCCATAGCCGCCTAGCACTTCGACCCCAATAATTTCAAAGAAGTCTTCCAAATGATCGGCAATAGATCCGCCACCGCTTACCACATATTGAATATCGCCAATGCCCGATCGGATTTTGGAATACACTAACTTATTGCCGATCTTATGAAATACCCAAAAGAATGGGAGTTTGATCGCTGAAATGAGCTTATCTGTAAAACTTGGATGTAAATTATCTAGATGTAAATTTTGTAGTGTTCGTTTACTATCGATATAAGTTTGACTAGCCGAGAGGAACCGATTGACCAGTTTTTGCTTATCTGCGGGTTGATCTCGAAATTGCTTCTGAATGCCTTCGTAAATAGATTCCCAAAGACGGGGAACTCCAACCATATATTTGGGTTTATGGTCCTTCAGGTCTTTTTTAACATAGCGAATATTGGTATAAAACTGAGTGCAACCTCGCGAAAAAATGAAGTATTCAAAGGTTCGTTCATAGGTATGCCAAATGGGTAAAATACTCATTACCCGATCGCCTTCATTCAATAGCAATACACAAGATGCTGTATTCAGTTGATGAATCAAATTTCCATGGGTAAGCATTACACCCTTTGGCATTCCTGAGGTGCCAGAGGTATACATTAATGTGGCCAATTGCTCCCGATCGAACCCATGGGGAATGAGTTCAGCATTGGGCGCTAGGGCCAAAATTTGGGAGAAGTTATAAATGGTCCGATCGGAGTCATTGGGTGGCGTTTCATCGGATAGTAAAATAATGAACTTAAGGGCAAAATCATCCAAGCCCGATCGGAGTTTTTTAAATAGTCCTAAATCTTCAACGATTAGGGCAACGGCTTCACTATTTTTTAAAATGAATAGCAATTCCTGAACATCTGCTTGGGCACTCCTCACCACATTTGCAGCCCCCGCCAACATAATGCCTTGGTCTGCAACCAGCCACCTCGGTTGATTGTCGGAAATCAGTGCAACACGCGTTGGATAGGCTTCACCACTTGGAACAATGCCAAGTGACTGTAACCCCGCTGCAAACTGTTGCATTTGTTGGTGCAGTTGCCCGTAAGTCATGTGAACTTCGGGTTCCCGGTGGGTGTCACAAACGGCGATCGTATTGGTAAATTTGCGGGCTGCGATCGCCCAAACCTCTGGCAGGCTCGTACATTGAAGATAGTCTTGCGATGCCGCTAGATTTTCGCGTTCTTGGGGTGCTAGGGTTGGAGATGGGCCTGCCATGGGGTCGAGTCCTCGCAAAGGGAATTTATTCCTATTATTCCTGAAAATTGATCAGCTAGTCTATTTATTTATGTCACTAGAAGTACTGTCCCAATTACGATCTGGTCAGCTTAAAGAATCACAGAAAATTACGATCGTAGCTGATTTAACCGAATTTCCACTTGAAATTTTAGAATTAGCCCCGACCTTAGAAGTGCTAGATTTGTCGAACAATCGACTGCGATCGTTACCGAATGATTTCGATCGGCTTCAGAACTTAAAGATTTTGTTTCTTTCTCAAAATGAGTTTGACCATTTACCTGAAGTATTAGGGCGCTGTTCACAATTGTCGATGGTTGGGTTTAAAGCTAATCGGATTCGGGTTGTTTCAGGTGCAGCATTTCCGCCCTTGTTGCGCTGGTTGATTTTGACTGATAATGCTATTGAAGAATTGCCCCTAGAAATTGGACAACTTAAGTTTTTACAAAAACTAATGTTAGCTGGCAATCAATTGAAGACATTGCCCGAGGAGATGATCAATTGTACAAATTTAGAATTGATCCGGTTAGCGGCCAATCAGTTAGAGGCATTACCAGAGTGGTTACTGACGTTACCGAAGTTGAGTTGGTTAGCATTTGGCGGAAATTTAGGACAATCCTTTAAATTACAGAATCCAATCGATATTCAATGGCAAGATTTGACATTAGGCGATCGATTGGGTGAAGGAGCATCCGGGATAATTCATGGTGCTGGTTGGCAAAATGAGGATGGCCGATTAGATGTGGCGGTGAAAATTTTTAAGGGCGCAGTCACGAGCGATGGGTTGCCCGAAGCTGAAATGCAGGCGTGTTTAGCGGCAGGTTCCCATGAAAATCTAGTGGGAGTATTAGGGCAAATTGTAAATCCTCCGTCAGGTCAGTGCGGATTAGTATTGCCATTGTTAGATAGGGAATTTGAAATTTTAGGTGGACCGCCAAATTTTGAATCCTGTACAAGAGATACCTTTGAGAGTCATCGGACCTTTACCCCATCACTCATCCTAAAAATTGCTCAAGGTATCGCATCCGCCGCCGCTCACTTGCACGATCGGGGTATTTCCCACGGTGATCTTTATGCCCATAATATTTTGGTTAATCGATCGGGCAAACCAGTATTGAGTGATTTCGGGGCAGCTTCGCTTTATGAACCCGGATCGGAGCTTGGGCTTAAATTAGAACAATTAGAAGTGCGGGCGTTTGGATGTTTGTTGGAAGATTTACTCGATCGATGTCTAGAGAATGAACTGACCTTGATATTGCGACAATTACAAGAATCATGTCTACAACCCAATTCATTCCTACGACCTACATTTAAATCAATTGTACGAGAGTTAACTAATTGTTAATGTACTGAAAAATTTAGCATCTACGCCTGTTCTGTCGATCGCCAAGCAACGTCTTTAAATCTTGACGACCGTTGACGATATGAAGAATGCTTACTTGAGAATATGCGGATTTACTTAATTTAAAAGCGAATCACTCTAACTTTTGATTGCGCTAAAGTTTCTTAACATTGGGCAGCTTTTAGTTCAATTGTTTGTAGTTGTTCTAAGACTAAGCCACGGGGCAACCATATTTGGCAAGAACCCGATCGCTAGCAATGGTCATTTGATCGACAGATGATCGACTAGCAGAGCGTTCTTACTAGATAGGCGCAATTTCTTGTTCGTCTTTGAGTAAAACTAACTCTGCCGTTACCAAATCAAGGGTAGCAGTGTAGGGCGATCGAGTTTAAGCCCCTGATAAACTCCTATCGTTTCAATTTTGCCTGAAGTCGTTCACCAAACATTGTCACTTCAGGAATTCTTAACTGGGATGCGATTGCCCCAAATACTAACAAACCTGCACCACCCGCACCACACAACTCAATCACTAACGGCACAAATCCTTTGGTTCCGAGGGAATTCTGCATCACCGTCAGAATCCAATAACTAATTCCACCTGAAATCAAACTAGCGATCGTTAAGCCCACGATCGAAACGCCCCACGATCGCCAAGGTAAACCATTCAATTTGCGATTTAGAAAATACGTCAGAGCAATTAGGGACAACACATTCACACTCACCGTCGCCAACACCAAACCCTGCACCCCAAATGGTAATAACAAATAATCAAATAACGCATTCAAACCGATATTAACAATACTAATTTTAAACGGCGTATCACTATCGCCCAACGCATAAAACACCCGAACCATTACATCACGGCCCAAATAGACAAACATTCCAAACGCATAGGCCATCAACACCGTCGCCACTAAGGTCGAAGATTCTGGGTCAAAAGCATAGCGCTCATACACAATTTGAACAATCGGTTTCGCCAGCACCATCATCAATGCGCCCAAGGGCAACATCGCTGTCGCCGTAATTAATAATCCCTGACGAATTCGCTGCTTTAATTCGCCCCAATTCTGCGGATCGGCCAGCTTTGAAAAAATCGGTAAAAACGGCACCAAAATCATACTCGACAGAATCCCCAAGGGAGTCTGCACCAAGAGATTGGCATAGTCTAAGGCCGACACCGCCGCACTGGGATTTGGCAAATAAGACGTAAATTGCATATCGGTATAGACATTAATCTGCAACATTCCCGAGGCAAACAACGCTGGCCCCATCAGCCGAAGAACCTTTTTAACCGCCGGATTTTGCAGATCAAGCTGAAACTTAAACCCTCCGAGTCCTTGCTGCTGCTGCGCGATCGCCTGTGCCCCCCACTGCAACACCGTCCCGACGACGAAGGATCCTGCCAACACCATGCCAGCAAGTGCCCCGTTTTCAGGACTGGTCAGCCGACTGCCCAACATCGCCCACAGCCCCGCTACACCGCCTACCATCGCCACACTGGACAATAACGGACTAACAGAAGGCAACCAATAGACATCCGCCGCATTCAACGCCCCAAACCCAATCCCAATCATCCCCGCAAACCAAGCCGTCGGGGCCATAATCCGCAATTGTTGAATCGCCATCTCCCGAACTTCTCTGCCCTCTGCCGTCTGAGCCAAGCCCGAAGCCATCAAGGTAATCAACTGGGGCGCAAATACCACCATCACAACCGTCACCCCCAACATCACCAATCCCACCAGCGTCGAAATGGATTGAATAATAGTGGCCGATTCTTTATTGTCTTTTTTGGCCAGCACGCTGACGAGAGAACTGTGAAAGGGTCCGTTAATTCCACCCAAAAGAATTAAAAATAAACTGGGAATAATGCTGGCATACTGATATGCACCATAGGGTGCGCTGGTCCCGAACGCTGCGGCCAAAACGACCTGACGCATTAGCCCAAAGACTTTGCTGATGAGGGTTGCGATCGCCACAATGGA
>JAYUEW010000296.1:0-14198 GCA_043739045.1 Synechococcales cyanobacterium | reverse complement strand
CGACGTTTGTTTGCGATCGTTCTAGCAGTGCTTTTGTGGTTTGGGTTCGTGGAAACAGCTCCAGCCCAAGCGCTTTATGATAATCTCACGCCTTGCGGTAAATCCGAGGCGTTTGCTACCCGAATGAAGGCTTCTGAAAGCCCGACGGCCATGCGCCGCTACGAGCAATACTCCAAGGCAGGTTTGCTTTGTGGTGAAGAAGGATTGCCGCATTTGATTGTGGATAACCCAGCTTTTGCTGGCCAGTTCATCATCCCCGGCCTCATGTTTTTATACATTACTGGCTGGATTGGTTGGGTTGGTCGTGTTTATCTACAAGCGATTCAGAAAGGGGCTAACCCTGAAGCAAAGGAAATCACTATTGATGTCCCTTTGGCGATCAAATGTATGCTCAGCGGGTTTACTTGGCCTCTAGCGGCTTTTGGTGAATTCACCTCCGGCAAGCTGTTGGCGAAAGACGGCGAAATCACGGTTTCACCTCGCTAGTCATCTTTTCGATCGGGTTTAGTCTGTATTGTTTTCTTGGATTTAGAGGCTTGTTATGAAAAGTTATCTCTCCAGCGGTCCTGTGCTGCTTATGCTGTTGCTGACTGTAACAGCTGGGATGTTGATCGAGATTAATCTGATCCTCCCAGATCTATTGGCTTATCCACTTTAAATAAAGAATCTAATGTCGAAAGGCATTGATTTTTTAGAGGCGAAAGCCGTTGTATGAAGCCATATAAAAAGATGCCGATCGTACTTTGGATATTCCAATACGATCGGCATCTTTTTTGTTAAGAGAAAGTTTTTGATAATCATCGATCGAGCAAAATAGTTCTTATAAGCTAGACCTCAGACATCATCAGAAGCTATCGGACACACACAACTCTCCTGGGCTAACCATTGCGGCCTGACCTGATGCAGCGTAGCCATCACGGGCTGAATTTGGCGACCTTTGGCCGTTAGCGAATACTCTACACGGGTCGGAATCTCGGCATAGACGCGCCGATCGACCTTCATTGGACTGCTCTACTCCGTCTAATTCCTGTTTTGGGGATCTTAGGCAGACTAGCGAAATTCTTTGTCATGGAATATACTGATTTTATCGGTATAAAGTCCAAATTTCGGCACTTAGGTGGATAATTTGTCGGTCTAAAATCCTAAAAATTGGACTTATGGGAAAAAAATCAGGCTAAGAGGCCGATCTGGGTACTTAGGCAGAAAATTGTCTGTCTACATAATTGTTAGACGGAATAGTGGAAGGTGTTTATGCCAGACTGGTTCGTTTCCAGGTTCTCACTCATAGGTCTCGTTGTTGTTGTCCTGCAACAAGCTCCCGGCATTGTCTGGGCAATACACCCGCCCAAGATCGATCCCTTCGCGCGAAATTCAGGGACGTTGCTAGTTGAGATACTGGAGAAGACCTTTGGAATCGCAACAGTTCTGCTACTTGTGGTCGTTCCTGTGACGGCTGTGATACTTCCAAGAATGAGACCGCTTGTCCTGGGTAGCGCCTTCGTTATACTTGCTATGTACTACATCTTCTACGTGTTGTACTACGTTGGCTGCACCAGTCTGCCGATCCTGCTCGGCATGGCAGCATTTCCGCCCGTGTGTTTTCTGCTTGTCGCGCTCTACCAGGGCAACTACCTGGCAATCATCACGAGTCTGATTTTTGGTGCCGTTCACGTCGGTCTGACGTACGCCAATTTTCCTTAGGTGCCAACGGGGTCGTGACCGGACAGCATCCTCCCTCTAACAAACGCTTGCAGCCGATGGCATGCATATATTATCTTGTGAGGGGTCTGAGGAGCGGGCGATCTGCGGCTGAAGCGCAACGTTAGCCCTTCATTTTGTTGTGTGTCGAGTAAGAAGTATTTACATGCGAGGCACAGTTCTTAGTTTCTCCATCCAGACAAATCAGGGGTTTATTTCAGGTGACGATGGAAAAGATATAATTTTATCAGCTCAGACTGGAATTGGAGCAACACTCCTGCTCAGGGAGTTAGAGTGGATTTTGATGTAGACGGCAATCGTGCTATTTCGATTTATGAAGATTCTAATGCAACAGTTGCAACACAAACTTCTAAGTCTCGAACAACAACAGGTATTCTAGCTCTACTGCTAGGTGGTTTGGGAGTACATTTCTTCTATCTTGAAGCTTGAGGATGGGGTTAGTTAGTGTGCTATTTTGTTGGACTTACATTCCTACAATTACTAGCTTGATTCTGGGTATTCGCTATCTTTCAATAACAAACCAAGAATAATTTGAGAAAAAATCAAAAATATGAAAGGTCCTTTTGGAAGAATAGAATTTTAGTACTGTGAGCGATGATGATACACAGACCTCTGATATTCCACTGTTGTCATAGACATTGACATTCTTCGCCAACGCGCAACTACAAATGCCAAAAACACCTGTAAAGGTATCGATTTCAAGCGATCCGGAAACTCTTGCTTAGTCTCAAGCACAGAGATAAAGTGCTGAGCAAGTCTAATGTTGCGACAATTAAGACGGAGAATCGGGGCTTTTGATACTCACGAAAGGACTTTTCAAACACCCTCTTAGATCTATGGAAGGATCGTTCTGATTGCTTTACAACATCAGCCTAACAGCTCTTCCTTTTTTGCGTCTCTAGCCGTCCACCTGATCCAAAACTGACGTTAAATTACTAAATAAATTACTGCGGTTTGGCTGCGTTTCCGTTGGTATGGTGAAGGGCAATGCGACGGCGGCTGGCTGCATCGACACAATGAGGATTAATGGCAAGCGCTCTTTCATAGTTCGATATCGCCTCCCCGTGCAGTCCCATCCGGCTGAGGGTCATGCCTCGACGGTACCAAGCCCGATCGAATTTTGGATAAATTTCTAGGGCACGATCGTAGGAGGCAATCGCTTCTTCAGATTTATTCAGCCGATCGATTACTTTCCCTCGTTCATACCAAAGTGTCCAAAATTCTGGATTGAGCTTCAGCGCCCGATCGTAGGTCTCCAACGCTTCGGAATATCGATCTAACTTGTATAGAGTGTGCCCCTTCGCGGAGAGTGCCGACATAGTTGTAGAACATAGGTCCAAAGAGGTATTAAAGCTGGCCAGGGCATCTTCTAGCGATCCATTACTCTCTTGAAGAAGACCCAAGACAACCCAGCCTTCTAGCGAACGGGGCGAGAGCTTAAGAGATTCCTGGTAGCTGGCGATCGCTTCATCGGTGCGATACAGCGATTCTAAAACCTTGCCACGTTGATACCACGCCTCTGACAGTAATGGCGCTAAGCGAACCGCTTGATTGTAACTAATGAGGGCCTCGTCATTTTGGCTAAGCCGTTGCAGTACCATGCCCCGCCGTAGCCAGACTTGAGCCACATTCGGCTTAATTTCTAAAACACGGTTGTACTTGGTCAATGCTTCGCTGTACTGACCTAACTTGTACAAAAGATTGGCTTGATGGTGGTGAGCATTGGAAAAATGAGGCCGCGATACCAGCGCTCGCTCGCAGCTTTCGATCGCTTCGACATAGCGTTTTAAGTGCGTCAGTGACAAGGCTCGGTTATACCAACCGGGAGCGTAGTCTGGCCGGAGTTTTAGACCCGATTCATAGCTCTCGATCGCAGCTTCGTAGGCATGTAACTTCATCAGGGCATTTCCTCGGTTATACCAAGTTTTGTGGCCGTGACGGTTGAGTTGGAGGGCGCGATCGTAGCTGATGATGGCTTCCTCACAGTGTTCGATGGCGGCATAGGCCATACCGAGATTATTCCAGGCTGGAGAGTAATCTTCGCGGATGGCGATGACTTCTTTAAATGAGACGATCGCATCATTAATCTGGCGTGTTTCCATCAACGCTTTGCCGCGTTCGTACCACACCACATACCAGTTCGGTTGGTGCTCAATTACGTAGTTAAATGTAACGATCGCCTCGGCAAATAACCCGGACTGGGCAAGCTGTCGGCCTCGTTCAAAAAAAGTTTTCGCCCCAACCTCTTGAGTCATACTTGCCTTAAATCATGAATATCTAGGATGAAACACATCAATACGAGTGAGAACTCCGAATAAAGCCCAGACTATGATGATTAAATATCAGTTACTTGAAATTATAAATTTTCTTCATGCATCATTTGCATTTTATGGCTTGGTATTGATGATTTCACCCTTTAGTAGTGGATGAATAGCTGAGACTTCATACTCTCCTTTCATGATTTTGGCTGGGCTTCATAGTTGGCGGTTGCGGTGTTGACTCTGTGTCATCGGGCGGGGTCAGTCATAGGCACGCTATGTCTGGTACGATCGAAGCCCAGCCAAAATCAGCATTCAAATCAGACTGGTTTTTAGATTGGAGTATTTCCTCAACAGCGCACTTAATTCTCAGAAACCACTATGGGCAGCACCTTCGGACAAGCATTTCGGGTTACGACATTTGGGGAATCTCACGGGGGCGGTGTGGGTGTGGTGATTGATGGCTGTCCGCCGAAGATTGCAGTGTCACGCGAGGCAATTCAGCTTGAACTCGATCGTCGTCGTCCCGGCCAAAGCAAAATCACAACGCCGCGTAATGAAGCGGATCAATGCGAAATCTTGTCAGGAATGCTCGATGGTGTGACGTTAGGAACTCCGATTGCGATCATGGTGCGCAACAAGGACCAACGATCGCAGGATTACGGCGATATGGAACAAAAATATCGGCCTTCCCATGCAGATGCGACTTACGATGCGAAGTATGGCATCCGAGCGGTGGCGGGTGGTGGGCGATCGTCAGCGCGGGAGACAATTGGCCGGGTCGCGGCTGGGGCGATCGCGAAACAAATTCTAAAAGATTTTGCCAATACTGAAGTGATTGCCTACGTGAAACGGATTAAGGATTTGGATAGTCATGTAGATCCAGCCACGGTAACAATGGAGCAGGTGGAGAGCAATATTGTCCGCTGTCCTGATGGGGAAGCTGCCGATCGGATGGTGGATTTGATTCAGCAAATGTCTAAGGAAGGCGATTCGATTGGCGGCGTGGTGGAGTGTGTAGTGCGGAACTGCCCGATCGGATTGGGGGAGCCTGTGTTTGATAAGTTAGAGGCGGATTTGGCGAAGGCCGTAATGTCGTTGCCTGCGACAAAGGGGTTTGAGATTGGGTCGGGGTTTGCGGGAACGCTGCTGCGGGGCAGTGAACATAATGATGAGTTTTATATGGAGGACGATCGGGTTAGAACCGTGACGAACCGATCGGGCGGCATTCAGGGCGGCATTTCTAATGGCGAATATATTACGTTGCGGATTGCGTTTAAACCGACCGCGACAATCCGTAAGGAACAAAATACGGTGACCAATTCGGGTGAGGCGGTGACGTTATCGGCCAAGGGACGACATGATCCCTGTGTGTTGCCCCGTGCTGTGCCGATGGTGGAGGCAATGGTGGCGTTGGTGCTGTGCGATCATTTGATGCGGCAGCGGGCGCAGTGTGGAGAGGGCTTTTTAGGGTCGAGTTTCGAGGTTGGGGATGAGTGATTTTTTTGAATTTGAGGCGGATTTTGTGGAGTCGCTGCGGTGTATTCCGATGCAGGTGCGATTTAAGTTAGATACCTGCGGTGTGAAGCTGAAGCTACATCAGTGGAGTTTGTTTCATGAAGACGATCGGCTTCAGTTGGTCGATCATGCTTGTGTAAGTGGTGCTGAAATTCAGGCATACCGCGCGTTTTTGGAGTCGCTGATTTTGCTGCGATCGGGCGAGGTTGCAAGTGGGCTAGCGATCGATCCTGAGCCACCTTGGTTGAATGATTTGATGATTCCAGATTCAGTGATGGAGAAAGCTGAATCGGTTGGGGCGGTTCTGTTGCTTTCTCAGTGGGCAATGCTGGAGCCTTTGAAGCGATTCGCGTTGATTAAGTTGAGCCGATCGAATCATGAAAATGCTAATTTTCGGCCTGCGTTAGAGGAATTTGGCTTAGTTTAGGGTTGTGCGATCGATGCAAAATGACTTAGCACCGTTTTATAAATCGAACATTGCATCTAAAAATGTCCGATCGCTACTGGGTGAACTCTCAATACATTATTTTTTTGAATTTGGAATTGCTTGAATCTATTCAGCTTGAGCGCTGAGACGGTAGCTACCCCGATCGCCGGGTGTCATAGAACCGACCCAAATTTTGTAGGTGCCAGCGCCCCAGGTACTGCTGGAGAAGCTCGCGTCTTTTTTGTTGCCTGTGTCGTCGCCGCAACGCAATTCACCCTCTGGGCCTTGGATGACAATTGTGGTGTCGCGTCCGCTGCTATTGACCTTCAGGTTAAGCTTAGTGACGGCTTGGGTCAAGGTCATCAGGTGGTCGGGTTTAGAGTCGCCGAAGCCAAGACACTTATTGCCGGAACGATCGCTACCTCCGGTGATAGCGGGAATGGAGACACTGCCACCTGTGGAGCCGCCAACAGATGCTGTCTTTTTTGTGGAGTTGAGGGTAAAGCCGTCAAAATTTGCGGTTGCTTCGGCCATGACGACGGTGGCGCTGACGACGCTGCTGGTGATAATTAAACCTGTAGCGATCGCGATCGAGCGGATTAGAGATGCCATTTGGGCCTCGTGAAGTTGGAAAACTGAAATAGATGAATAATGTTTGTTACGTCTATTGTTTCTTATCTCTCCACTATTTTCTTGGCCTCTCAGGACAGATTCTCGATCGCCACACGTCAGGGAACTAAATCATTTAGCGTTGATTCAATTGATCAACTAGATCATTGATTCATCGGCAAACTTACTAGATTCGAGCTAATGTTACTTGCTCTGTCTGATCTTGATACTTTCCGTTACGCGTTTCATAACTCACCGCACACCGATCGCCCTCAAAAAACAAAAGCTGAACAATTCCCTCATTAGCATACACCCGACAATCGGCACTTGAAGAATTTGAAAATTCCAGCGTCAAATGGCCACGCCAACCCGCTTCTGCCGGAGTAAGATTTGCAATCAACCCAATTCGAGCATAGGTTGATTTTCCAATACAAATCACTGTTACATTATCAGGCAAATCAATCCGCTCTAAGGCCACCCCCAAACCATAGGTATGGGCTGGAAGAATAAAAAAGTCACCAGAATTATCTTTATGCAATTTAGCCGCTTCGAGATTCTCAGGGGAAAAACATTTGGGGTCAACAACAGTACCAGGGATATGACGGAAAATACGAAAATCACTCGCGGATAGTCGTAAATCATAGCCATAACTACTCAAACCATAGGAAATCACAGGGATCTCATTCACCCGCCGGACTAATGCAGGCTGAAAGGGTTGGATCATTCCCTGATTTGCTTTTTCCGTAATCCAAATGTCGTTCTTAATCATAATCGTTAATAATATAAAGAACCTAATCTAACCCTGAATATTGCGCCGCAATTCTGTTATTTGATCTGCGATATCCAAGATTACATCTGGCATGTCTGGACCTGTCAAAATCACCTCCACCTGTTTTGGTCGTTTGCGGATAAAGTCCAGCACTTCTCCGGGTGCAATCAACCCAAATTGTATCGCCAGACTCAATTCATCCAGCACAACCATTTCATAACGGCCTTCCGAAATCACACGCTTTGTATGATCCCATAATTCCGCCACCGATCGCGCCTCCTCGTCCGTCACCTGCGGCGTATCCAAACACCTTGACAAATCACACCGCACCCAATCTAGATTTTGACCAAACTGCATGGGCCGATCGAACCCCTGACCAATGCCACCCTTCATGAATTGGACAATCAACACAGGCGTTCCTTGCCCGGAAATCCGCAATGCCTGAGCCATGACGGAGGTGAAAAAGCTGCGATGAGAGGACGTAAATACTTGAATCGCACCCTCGATGGTCAAATTCAGAGGCGTTAAACTAAAGGATGACCGAATCGACATTCCACCTACTGTCAAAGACGATCGAGAAGCCCCCGGAACCGATGAGCGCTGCAATTGAGATACCATAGAACACTCTTTAAAATAGGATTAAAATAGAACCCGACCACAGAACATAGGTCTGATGGATCTAGCGCACAAAATAATCAATGATGCTTATCAAACACTAGATACAGCCAAGCGTCAACAGTTCATCTGTACTCCTAATTTTAGCATTTTCCTCGCAAGACGATCGATCTGCGCGTATGCTGGTGAGACAACTGCTTGGAAAACTCTCTGAAAAACTTAGTGGAGTAGGATCTATATGACTTGGCAACGCCCCGACGATCGGACTCCCAACCAACTTCGCCCGATCGAATTTATTCATCGATTCACCAAACATTCCGCTGGCTCCGTCCTTGCAAAATGTGGCGATACCCATGTTCTCTGCACCGTCAGCATTGAAGAACAAGTGCCGCGTTGGATGGCAAAACAGGGGCGCGGCTGGCTATCGGCGGAGTATCGCATGTTGCCAGGAGCCACTCACGATCGCAACAACCGCGAAACTATGAAGCTTTCGGGCCGCACCCAAGAAATCCAACGATTGATTGGTCGGAGTTTGCGATCGACCCTAGATATGGAGTTGTTGGGAGAACGCACCGTCATCATCGACTGCGACGTATTGCAAGCGGATGGCGGCACCCGAACTACGGCCATTACGGGTGCTTATGTTGCATTACAAGATGCGATCGATGTTTTGATCAATAAGGGTTTGCTAGCAAAATCACCATTGATTCATCAAATTGCAGCGATTTCGGTTGGGCTGATTGATGGCGAGGCGTTTTTAGATTTGAACTATCTTGAAGATGTACGGGCGGATATTGATTCTAATATTGTGATGAATGAATTGGGTGGGATTGTTGAAGTTCAAGGCACGGCTGAGGCTGGGAGTTTTACTCGATCGCAATTGGATGCAATTTTGAATTTGGCTGAATCAGGAATTCAGGAATTGATGGTATTTCAACGCGATCGGTAAGGTATCCATAAGCGATCCGCTACTTTTCAACTGTGACGATCGTCCCCATTTCAACAAAATTATACAGCGCCACTACATCCTTATTGTGCATCCTAATACAACCATGGGACACGGCCTTCCCAATCAATTCTGGCTGGTCCGTCCCATGAAATCCCAACTGGGTCTTCCCGTCGGTCCAAATCCCAATCCACCGAACTCCTAGAGGATTATCTGGCCCTGCTTCAATAATCATTCCAGTTTTGAAACTCTTGAAAATTGGATTTTCTTCCTTGGTCAAAACCTTAAAATCCCCGATCGGAGTTTCCCATCCTGTTTTCCCCACCGCGATCGGATACTTCGCCAGCATCGTCGCACCGCGATAGACCACCACCCGTCGCTTACCTCGTTGCACCACTAAACGAATCGACTCTTCTACCGGAGTAACAGCCGGAGACGGCACCGTCATTTGTGGAGGATTCGGAGAAACGGTCGGAAGTGGTATTCCGAGTGGAGTTGTGGAGGGAGCGATTAGCGGTGCTACGGGATCAACAAACAATAGGGGTGGCGTATTTTGGGCGATCGCTCGTCCACTGAGGGTTAACAAAAAAATAGTGACTGCCAACCCAAAATGCTTCATTTTCATAGACCAATACTCTCTAATAATAAAAATCTAACTTCAAGTTTAATTCGCCATTAATGCTCACGATCGTAGTATGGACTCACAAAATATGAATATATGAGATCTTCAAGATGAAAGTTATAAAATTACTACTTTGTATATTTTTAGATAGGATTAAAATGATACTTTAGGAAGACTACTCTAAGAATTGACTACAGAATAGCATTGGTTATTAAGGTCTCTATGAAAATCATCGATCGTAATAGTAAAATTCGGCTTTCTATTTTGGCAGTGGCGCTCACGATCACCCTTACTATCGTCTATTTTTTGATGATTTGGATGCCGGGGAGTTCCTATCATGGAGAGTTATTATCTTTAGGACCAAAAGAGGTTGAACTTCGAGATGCGTTACGATCGGATGTGCAAATGTTAGCAGGGACGATCGGACGGCGAAATTCTGAAAATTATTCTGGATTGCAAAAGGCGGCGAAATTTCTAGAAACAGAATTGAAGAATGCTGGCTATGAAGTCCGTCGTCAGCGCTATCAAATTGATGATAAAGATTACGATAATTTAGAGGTGGAAATCAAAGGTCGCGATCGGCCTGATCAAATTATTCTTATTGGTGCCCACTATGATTCAGCGGCTCTTAGTCCTGCGGCGAATGATAATGCATCGGGGGCTGCTGCGACGTTAGAGTTGGCAAAATATTTTGCTCAGTTAAAACCTGCGAGAACATTACGGTTTGTAGAATTCGTGAATGAGGAACCCCCGTTTTCCTGGACGGATAATATGGGTAGCTTAGTCTATGCAAAGGCCGCAAAGGCAAAGGGTGAGACGATTATGGCAATGATGAGTTTGGAGAGTTTGGGCTATTATTCCGATCGGCCCGATAGTCAGCCCTATCCTGCACCGTTGAGTTTGTTCTATCCAGGCGTTGGGAATTTTATTAGTTTTATTGGGAATGTAGATTCACGCAAAGTAGTCCGCACGGCAATTCACGATTTCCGACTCAAAGCCAAATTTCCATCCGAAGGTGCTGCATTACCAAATGCAATTCCAGGGGTGGGCTGGTCGGATCATTGGTCTTTTTGGCAGATGGGTTATCCGGCAATTATGGTGACAGATACCGCAATTTACCGTGATCCCCACTATCACCAGATTGACGATCGGCCTAAGAATTTGGATTACGATCGGTTTGCACGGGTTACAGTCGGCCTAGCTCAAGTGATTGCCGATTTCACTGGAACAAAGGAATCATTTGATTAAGAACAATATTCGATCGTCCCTCCACAACCCAAGACCGATCGTTCTCAGGTTCATGCACAAGTGACTGCCTGAACCTGAATCTTTACCTGTAATTCTCGTCGTAATACACCTAAAATTAAGGTTAGATTATCCATTGTAGGATTTCCTTTTATAGACAACATTCGATGTAGACTTTTACTCGATTTAGAAGTGGCGATCGCTAACCCTTCAAATCCGATCGTACCATTCACTAAATCTCGTAGAACTAATCTTGCAACATCGGGTTCACCATTCAGAAAGAGTGAGACTGCCTCATCTAGAAGACCGACTGCAAACTCTGAATCTCGACCAATTCGATCGACTACTGTAGTAGATGAGTCTCTAGTTAGAACCATGATTAACCTCGTTTTTTGCGTTTTTTTGTAATTCCAATCGTTTTCTGCGGTTTGTCCTGCGCCGCCATGGAATTCAAGCTATCAAGCCGAGTCTGATAAGGATTTGAGCCGTCTTCTTTGACGTATTCTTGAACATTCATGGACTTATAGTAACATATAAGATACTGTCTGTAGTCCCTCCACAGCCCAAGACCGATCGTGATGGTGACGCATGATAATCGGATTTTGGATGTGGCCGGCCTTTCATTTTTAATGTAGAGTATTAATAAAATTAGTCGGATAGAAAACATGAGGAGCGCTGTTCTGGCACTTGGATTATCTGTAGGTGCAATTCTTTCCACAGTTTCAGCAGCAAAAGCTGATATTTTCAGTGGTACACATCCAAAACTAGGGACCGTAAATCTTTCTATGAACTCTGTACCTAGTATGAGTCGGTCAGGCAATTCAGGTGATTCAGGAGTGTCGTATTACTATGGCATTCGATTTAACAATGTAATTGCTTGGGGTCGAGGTGAAAGTTCGGGTGAAAGTTTCAATGCAAGAAAAGGAGGAACTCGTGTCTCTGATACTGACAATGAAGGTAATACCTGTACAGGTAAATTAGAGCGATCTTGGTGGGGAGAAGATCTTAAAATCCGAATTACATATGATTCAAATACGCAATGTCCTGTTGTTGGTAAAGCATATGAGATCTATCTAAAAAAACAACCTAAAAATACAGGTTTCATCGTGGGAGATACGGGCAATCCTGTACAAAAGATTTGGATGAACCGTGATTCATCTGGTCAAAAAAGTTCTAACTATGTGTTGCCGGGTGATCTTGTTAAAACAAGCGTAAGTCGCGGGCCATTCATCAAAGTAGAGACTAACAGAGTAAGTGGATGGCTAAGTTATGTCCAGTTTCTCCGCAATCAGGAATACCCTTCTTGGGGGTAGTTAAATGGATCTAGGATATCGTTGAAACTCTTTAAATCTTATGTAATTAGAATAAACAAGCGATCGTAAAATCAAGCAAACTACGATCGATTGACTGCTCTAAACAAAACCCTCAATTTCCAACCGCGCTAGCCAAATGCTTCTGCAACGTCTGAATAGGCAATGGTCCTTGTAAATGACTCCAAGGCAAAATCTGATCTTGTGGCCAAGTCGCATACACATAAAAATCAATATCTGGAAGCTGGCCTTTGAGATCTTTAAACGCCCGACGATAACTGCCCAAGGTCTCACCATAATGCCGAACCTTTTCAAGCATTGGAGCCAAACGCCGATCGCCCCTCGACAAAAGAGTTTGAATTACTGACCAATTAAAGCTTTCAGGCCGAAACTCAATGCCCTGCGGACGCAATTGCTTTTGTAAAAACTGAAGTCTTTTTTCCGCTTGTTTATTCACCCCAAACCATTGAAATGGCGTATGCGCTTTTGGGACAAATGTACTGCAACCCCACGTCAATCGTAATCCAGGAGCCGCCTTCTTCAACGCTTTCAGCATAATCACGGTTTGTTCTACATCTTCCATTTCTTCAGTGGGAATTCCCACCATTCCATAGAGTTTCAATGCACTCAAACCACCCGCTTTTGCATTAATCGCAGCCGTGGTAATTTCATCATTTTCAAGTTTTTTATTAATCACCTGACGAATTCGATCGCTCCCACTTTCCACCGCCACCGTCACCGATCGGGTGTCATGCTTCACCAGCATTTGGGCCAATTTCTCACTTAACGTATTAGTTCTGACCGATGCGATCGTCACCCGCACATCATCGTAAGCCGGACGATTTAAATGATTGATCAAACCATCAAATTCAGGATGTTGCGTTACAGAAGCGCCCAACAACCCGAGACGATCGGTTACTTTTAACCCCGCATCGATCGCCGGAATCAAACTATTCTCTAAATTCGCCACTCGAAATGGCAATGTTAAATAACTCGCCATACAAAAACGGCACATTTCTGGGCAGCTTCGTACTACTTCCACCATATAGATATTTTCCCAAGCGGACTGCGCCGTCACTACTGTGGAAGTCGATAAATTCTCACCGCGATAGGTTTGTTTTTCAATCCGATCGGGCACCTCAGAATCAATGGCCGCAATACTCTCGATCGGCCCATCCGGTGAATGGTAGGTTACTTCATACAAACTCGGAACATAAATGCCGGGAACTTTCGCCAAATGACGAAGTTTAGTTTTACGATCGGCCCCGCGCACTTCTTTATAGGCATCAATCATTGCCCCCAGCAAATCCTCACCATCACCCAACAACACCACATCAAAGAACTCAGCAAACGGTTCAGGATTCGCCGTCATTACCGGACCACCACCAAATAAAATCGGATGGGAATTCTTCCGATCGCGACTCCAAATTGGAATATCTAGCTTTTCCAACGTCGCCAAAATATTGACATAATCCAGTTCCCACGACACTGAAAATCCCAGAAACTCAGGACGCGATGGCAACGGTTCATGAATATCGGTAAATAGCCGCGCTACATCCACATCCGATCGCCGCGCAAAGGTCGCCCACACCACCTGATAACCCAGACTTGTAATCCCGATCGTATACTCATTCGGAAACGCAAACACCATCGAAACCGCATCGTCATCGGCTTGCGTCGGGGTGAAAAGTAATCTCTCAGCGGCAAAGGGGGAAGCTGGCACAGGATAAAAAACAGAAAAATAGCCTATCTAGCCTATCACCCAATCTAAACTCTAAACTCGAAAATCTGTTCCCGAAATTTGCTGATCTTGGCCCGATTTGCTCCACAATGGAAGGCTATTAAAAAAACAAGAAGTCAAATCCAAAAACAAGAAGCCAAAAAATATTAATTCAAACCATTTGCCAATCGCCCGTAAGGTTCCCCGTGACTCAAGCCCCAAGCCTCAACTCGTCCAAACAACGATCGTCGTCCAACACATCAGAACCCACCGCCCCAGTGAGTGCCCGTCAGCTCGCCCTAAATGCCCTGCGCCAAGTTCACCAGGGAGCCTATGCCGATGTGGCGATCGATCGTAGCCTGAAGTCACAGAAACTTGACGATCGCGATCGTCGCCTCTTCACCGAAATTGTCTACGGAGCCGTCCGCCGTCAACGCACC
>JAYUEW010000295.1:0-6268 GCA_043739045.1 Synechococcales cyanobacterium | reverse complement strand
CCACCGCCCTATGACCTACCAGACTGCCGAACCATTGACGCTTAATGTCGCTGCCACTGCTGTAGCTCCCTCATCTGTTATCAGCAATGCACCCGAACCCACGGCCAACGCGACGATGACCGATGTTGATGGAATTCCCTTGCGCTATGACCCGGAAGCGATCGCCACCTACTACCAAGGCCATTACTGGGAAGTCATCAAACGCGCCATCAGTGTTTTTATTCCGTTGTTTACTTATCTCTTCGGCATTTGGTTAGACATCACTCAGGGCAAAAAAATTTCTGAACAACGGATTCGTGCCGTACAACTGCGAGATTTATTAACCGAACTCGGCCCTGCCTTCATCAAAATTGGCCAAGCCATGTCTACGCGGCCCGATTTGGTGCCGCCCGTATTCCTAGAAGAACTTTCTAAACTTCAAGATCAAATTCCTCCATTCCCCAATGAAATAGCCTTCCAATTTATTCGTGAAGAACTCGGAAAAGACCCAAGTGAGGTCTACGCCGAAATCTCCCCCAAACCGATCGCCGCCGCATCCCTTGGCCAAGTCTACCGAGCCACCCTAAAAACAGGAGAACAGGTCGCGGTCAAAGTACAGCGTCCAGGCTTAGCTCGTGGGATTGCTCTAGATTTGTTTGTTCTACGAAAAATTGCAGCCTTAGCTATGGCGCGTATTTCAATTATTCGCAGTGATTTAGTTGCAATTACTGATGAATTTGCCGAACGTATTTTTGAGGAAATGGATTACACGCAAGAAGGACGAAATGCGGAACGGTTTGATGAACTGTATGGCTACATGTCTGATATTTATGTGCCAACAATTTACTGGGATTACACGGCACGGCGCGTGTTAACCATGGAATGGATTGAAGGAACAAAATTAACTGAATTAGAAGCGATCGCTGCCCAAGGCTTAGATGCAACCTATTTGGTTAATGTGGGAGTTCAATGCTCACTGCGTCAACTTTTAGAACATGGATTTTTCCATGCCGATCCCCATCCCGGCAACCTTTTGGCGATGCCCAATGGCAAGTTGGCTTATCTCGATTTCGGGATGATGAGCAATATGAAACCCTATCAAAAATATGGCTTAATTGAAGCCATTGTTCATTTGATTAACCGTGACTTTGAAGGCTTGGCGCAGGACTATGTGAAATTAGAATTTCTAACGCCAGATGTTGATCTCACGCCAATTATTCCAGCTTTTGCAATGATATTTGAAGATGCTCTGGGCGGCAGTGTTTCGGATATTAATATTGCATCAATTACCGATCGGCTTTCGGAACTAATGTATGAATATCCATTCAGGGTTCCGGCTTACTTTGCCTTAATTATCCGATCGCTCGTAACCCTAGAAGGCATTGCTATTAACGTTGACCCTGATTTCAAAGTTTTAGGTGAAGCCTATCCTTACATTGCAAAACGATTGTTGACAGATCCTGCACCAGAACTGCGAAATTCATTGAAAGAGTTATTGTTCAAAGAAGAGAGTTTCCGCTGGAATCGCCTTGAGGGACTGCTTAGAAATGCAAAAGGCAGTATGGAATATGACATTAGTGGGTCATTAGACCAGGGAATCGAATTTCTGTTTTCAGAACAAGGTAATTACATTCGAGAACGCTTGATTGAAGAGATCGTCAAAAATGTGGATCTCCTAGGTCAAAACGCTTGGCAAAATTTCACATCTAACCTGGGAATCCGCCTGGGACTGCCAACAGAACCATCGATTCAATCGCCCCAATCTCTCGATAATGCCGCCACTCTAGAATATATCAAACGGATTTGGGCCATTTTGCAAGACACGGAAGGCTTTGATGCGAATCATCTTTTGACGTTACTGCCAAAATTAGCTGCTCGGGCCGAAACGCAGCAAATGGGACAACGTATTGCAATGGGACTAACTCAACGGTTGATTTCTCGGTTCATTCGTGAAGTACTTCTCGCAGACAAAATTAACCGATCGGTGCCAAAAAATAGAACAACTCCTGTCTTCATTCCACCCAATCCACCCTTGAGACCGATCGGATCTGCGCAGTAGTAAAGCTTGATCCTCGCTTTAAGTTTTGCTATGAGTTTCACTTTAAAAGAGGTTCAAGATCAATATGTGGCTCGATCGCATTAGCTAGTTGATCGAGCAAAACTTCCCGCTGTTCACGATAATTAGGAACACCCGTCGGTAGCGATCGAAGTCCGCGTTGTGTTCTCAATTGATTTAGCCAAGATCGCCGCCATGGTCCATTGTCAAATAGTCCATGCAGGTACGTCCCCCAAACGGACCCCGTCGCATTGACCAGACCAAGACTTTCATCATCAAATAACGGACGGACTTCATCATCACATCCTTCCACAATCCGCGTTCGGCCTTGGTGAATCTCGTAACCTATCACAGGTAACCCCTCTTGAGGAAGCTGGGACGTAACTGTGCGTTGACGCGCAATTTTTTGGCCCGCAATCACTGTCCGAAGCGGCAACAGTTTTAGCCCAGGGAATCGACCCTCTTGGCCCTCAACACCTTCTGGATCTGCCAACAACTGGCCCATCATTTGGTAACCCCCACAAATACCCATCACCGTTCCACCCTCAGCAACATAGTTCTGAAGCTGATCTACCATGCCAGATTTATGCATCGCAATTAGGTCTGGGATTGTTGTTTTAGAGCCTGGAATAATGACTGCATCAGGGTGGCCTAAGGTTCCTTTTAATCCTAAATAGTTCAGCGTCACCGACGATTCCGACTCTAGAGGATCGAAATCAGTGAAATTTGAAATGCGGGGTAGACGAAGCACCGTGATAGTTAAATCACTTTTTGTATTGCTTTGACGACGCTCAAAAAGACTCAAAGAATCCTCTGCCGGAAACGCTTCTTCTAGCCAAGGCACGACCCCAATCACCGGAATCCCCGTCCGCTGCTCTAGCCAGTCAATTCCAGATTGCAATAGTTGTCGTTGCCCCCGAAATTTATTGATGACAAAGCCCTTAATTAAAGCGCGCTCATCAGGATCTAGCAGCTCTAAGGTGCCAATAATGTGAGCAAAAACTCCCCCCCGATCGATGTCGGCCACCAAAATAGTCGGGGCATTCAGATATTTGGCGACCCGCATATTGGTCAAGTCACGATGTTTCAGGTTAATTTCCGCTGGGCTGCCCGCGCCTTCACAGACAATCATGTCAAATTCTTCGGTCAACCGTTGGAGCGACTCCTCGATCGCCTGCCAGCCAATATCAAAAAACTTCTCATAGTATTCAGCCGCACCGACTACACCGACAACCTTTCCCTTCAGCACCACTTGAGAGGTCATATCTCCTTGAGGCTTCAGCAAAATTGGGTTCATCTCCACCCAAGGATTAGTCCCAGCAGCCCAAGCTTGAACCGCTTGTGCATGACCAATTTCGCCACCGCCCGCTGTCACGTAGGAATTAAGCGCCATATTTTGACCCTTAAATGGAGTAACCCGCCAACCGCGCCGCGCCAAAATCCGACAGAGAGCTGCGGTAATTAGAGATTTTCCCGCATGGGATGTCGTTCCGACCACCATAATTGCTTTCATGCTGAAAATTCTCCAATAAATGTAGTGAATGGAATAAAAATTAAAATGGTAATCGAAGCCACCGGGTGACAGCATTGAGCAGCCGATCGCGCCAAGTGGCCTTCAACTCTAGACGACCCCGATCGCGCCATCGTTCAAGAATCATGCGCCCCAAGGGTGTGACCCGGAAACTATCCGTCAAACCCTGACCATCCACTTCCCGCCGTAAAACGCCTACATCAATCATCCACATCAGCTCGACATCAGCCATCAACTCAGTGATGGCCCATTTGGTGTATCCATTCTCCATTCCCACTCGTCCAGATAGTGCCTGCAACCCCACACTACTGCGCGCCATCGCCTCATAGGTTTGCAGATGAAACGGTGCACATCGTACTGCTCGCTCGGTTCGAGTTATCGTTCGCGCAGGATAGGGGGTGAATGAAGGATTAGTATTCATGACTGAATCTAGGTCTGGGGATTAAGGATTAGCTTCAAACGGTGTTAGCTGAGAACAATAAGATGGCAGGCGATCGAAACACTTTCTTTATAAATAATAGCCGTAATCTACGTATTCCCCGTCATTCATAGGAAAAAACAGCCCCAATGAAAGAAATGCTCATCGATTCTCCTGTCATTTTTAGAAAAAACAGGATTTAATTAAAAATCACATTAGTATTTCTACTAGTATGTTTATCCCATGTTCATACTGCTAAGAGCATTAATTTTAGAGTATTAATTTTATGAGCGATTTTAATCAAGATGAACCCCGGACGGACGAGCAACTTCGACCAAGCCGTAGAAGACTTTCCTCCGACGAGATGATTGCTGTGGCATTAGCGTTCACCGGAATCGGGTCAATTTTGTTCTGGACGCTGGGGTTGAAAACGTCTCCCATTAACTTGACTGCGTTGACGAACGGTTCGCCCTTTTCAACTGTTGATTCTGGAACTAAGGCAAGTCCCGGCATGACAGCAACAGACACGACAGGAATTTCCTCCGAGCCGACCGGAAGCCCAACCACCAAATTAGGCGAAACAGGAACGAGTTTGACGACGACTCCAACCGAGTCCGATCGGTTAAAACCTGCCGCTATGTCCGCCCCAATAATACCTGCCACACCAAACGCACCGTCTAACCAGGATGCCAACGTAGCTATCCCACAGCCAGCAGCAGCACCGATCGCGGCCAATCTCGACACAGTTGAGAATCCTGGTAAGCCGAAATTCTTTAGCGATGTCCCCGATGATTTTTGGGCCAAACCTGCGATCGTGGCATTGTCTAGCCGAGGCGTAATTAGTGGCCTAGATAACAACACTTTTCAGCCCGACAAACAAATCACCCGTGCTGAATTCGCGGGCATGATTCAAAAGGGCTTTGAAAAAACGAAAGTTAAAGATGTGATAAAATTCACTGACATTAAAGACGGATATTGGGCTACGACTGCCATTGATGAGGCAACCCAAACCGGATTTATGACGGGCTACCCGGAAGGTGTTTTTAAGCCGAACCAGTCGATTCCTCGCCTAGAAATGCTGAGTGCGATTGCAGCGGGAATGAATCTCAAGCCTAATAGCGACCCGGTTCAAATACTCAGCAAATATAGTGATGGCAAAGATATGCCGAAGTGGGCCATCTCGAAAGTCAGTAGCGCTGTGGAAGCGGGGCTTATTTCACCCAATGCTACTGAGCTTGGTCCAAATAAAATAGCGACTCGCGCCGATGCTGCATCCTATATTTATCAAGCGCTGATTAAAGAAGGGAAAATTAAGCCCTAACTGCGGCTAGACAAGTCGGCAAAGCAAACAAAAATCAGGCGGCGATCGGACGTTATCTTGAAAAGAAAAATCGAAATCACCGCCCTATTTTTTATTACTTATCCGATCGATGTGCAATGATCACTCAAGTGCGTCGCCGTTGGAGAAGTTCTAGCAACCCATAAACTAGCATCAGATAGCCTGTCGCTAGGACGGGAATCATTGTCGGTAAATCCTGATCAATCATGACACCACCTCAATGGAAGCCCAAAGGAAATAAATGCGGAACCCATAACCGTTCGCGCTTTCCACAGGTAGATTCATCAGAACAACAAGCCGTCAACATAGATGCAGCGAAATCTTGCCCTAATCAATCCCCTTGAGACAGCATTGTTCCTTCAGACAGTCGATCGCAAAGCGCCGCTTCCCGTTTAGTGGAAATCCACAGCGACGAAAAAACCTTGCACAGAACAACTTCAACCTGTACGGATCGTATTGATTACCTCGACCAATTTGAGACTAACCCACAGATCTCGAAAGATGGCTGTAGAATCGGAACTCAATTGTTCTCGAAGATCAAGGCGCTTTTTTCAAGTCTACTCAGGATGAATATCATCGTCTGAACAAACTCACATGCCTTGCGCTTCAGGTAAAAATTTGCAGTTTTGAAAGCCTACATATAGACTATCACAGGAGTTTAAGATCCGGAGATGATCTAAAGAACAGATTCAAAGATAATTGCTAAGCGTTGAACCTCCCCAGCCCTAAAGGGACAGGGATTCCTGCCAACTAAAACCGCCGACAGAGGCATATTCAAAGATGCCGCTACCCACTCCGGTTGAAAAAATTCAACCTTTGCGTATACTTTCTGAGTCCTCCAATCTCTTCCTGCTCTGCTGCTTGCCCTTTACCTATTCCGAATCGAGCCGGATATGGCCGTTGCTGGAGTTTCACCATTTCAGAGCAAATCATCAAGAAAAAGGT
>JAYUEW010000294.1:0-26417 GCA_043739045.1 Synechococcales cyanobacterium | reverse complement strand
GTCTTTGACGACCGTAGCGAGGATAAAACTATGGACAAGTCCTACGGTTAAACCCCTGTCAGCAGAGTCTCAGTCTCTTTAGAGCTGAGAGTGTCAATCTATTTCTAGAATTAATGTCGGGCCGTCCTAAGTCAAACTCGAACGACTCGATTTTTTATGGGTTCAGCTTGGCTTGAAGAAAACTGACCCACTCGATCGCTGGATCAATATTCACAAATGGAATTTGAATTAAATCACCGCCAGACAGAGGCAGCAGCTCCATCGCAATCACTTGGCCCCGATCGGGTGGGTCTGCGATCGGCACCACCACACCATCAACCCGCAGTTGAATCCCTTTTAATGCCGTCAGATTCATCACTTGGCGATCTTCAATGCCCTTTCTCAACGGTTTTCCCCAAGTCAACGTGCCCGATCGATAGCCAAGTGCTGCGTAAACGTCGTACTTCGATTTCTCGTATTGCAAGGCCCAAGTGCCATATCCCTGAACTTTTTGATACTCATTCCAGCCCGCCCAAGCCAAACCAAAAAAGATGGCCAAGAGTGGCAGCCATAATAATCCATGTACCATTTTGCCGATCCTTACGCCCGATGACTGGTATGTTATAGAGCAATTATGGGCGGTCGCGACCACATTCAGGATCTATAGATTAGGATCACGAACGAAATGAAACGATGGATTTTGCTTTTTTGTTGTCTGGGGGTACTTGGATGGGCCACAGCTCAATTTAGCGGAACCCCAACGCAAGGAACATTTGACAGCATCATCATCGATTTCCGAGAAGAAGTTGGGGATAGTCAGATTCAAGAAGCCCTGGGCGAAGCCTCTAAACTTTTAAACCTAAGGCCTCGCCTTAATAGTGAGTTCTCGGAAGACGATCATGTTTTTGTGGTGCCCGGAAATCTTGAGCTGTTCCAAAAACTGAAAAAATCAGGACTCGATCGTTATACTGAATCTCTAGAACCTAACTATATCTACAGCATTCCAGAAGCCAGTCAAATCCTCCTTCCCATTTCAGTTGAAAAAGTTGTAGAAGCTAAAAAAACAGATCAATCAATCAAACCGTCCAGAAAAAATTACCCAAACGACCCACTATTTCCTAACCAATGGAACCTCCATCAAATCAATATTGAGGAAGCGTGGACGATTAACAAAGGCAAAGGGTCAATAGTTGCAGTTATCGGCACTGGAATCAGTCGAGTTTCGGACTTGGAAAAGACGGACTTTGTGAGCGGCTATGACTTTATTAATGACAATGCTGATGCAACCGATGACCAAGGTCATGGCACCCACATCGCGGGCACAATTGCCCAATCGACCAATAATGGGTTTGGGACCGCCGGAGTTGCACCCGAAGCAAGCTTAATGCCTGTCAAGGTTCTCAGTATTGGTGGAAATGGGACGGTGGCTGATATTGCTGAAGGAATTCGATATGCTGCCGATCGTAATGCCAGCGTGATTGCGTTAACGATGGTGGGCAGTGGGAATAGCTCATTTTTACAGAAGGCGATCGAATATGCTCACCGAAAAGGAAGCATTATTATTGCACCAGCGGGGAACAGTGGTCGTACCGCCGTCGATTATCCTGCTCGGTATCGTTATGTTATGGGGGTTTCGGCCTTAGATTCAAACGGTGAAAAGGCTCCCTATTCCAATGCAGGAGCGGGCGTGGATATTTCAGCGCCAGGAGGCTGGATTGTGGGAGAAGATCCAGCGGGGGGGATTTTACAAAATACCTTCGATCGTAAAATGAATGTGTCGATCTTTGCGCCATTTCAAGGAACCAGTATGGCTGTTCCTCATGTGGCTGGAGTAGCGGCGCTTCTACATACATTTGGAGTGACGGATCCTGATGAAGTCGGGACATTGCTAACCCGATCGGCCCTAGTTCACCGTAGGGATACAAAGAATGACTTTGGAGCCGGAGCGCTTGATGCTGCCGCCGCTTTAAAACTTGCCCAACAGCCCAAACGCCCCACCCCAAATTACTTTGATTGGGTCCGCGATCGGGGCTACATTAATGCCCGATTTTGGCTAGATGAACAAGAAATTGTAGCCCCATCAAAATTGGTGATGGCGGGACTGGCGATCGTACTAGCCCTTAGCTTGGGCAGAATAGAACGAACGATCGCGTTTTGGTTGGGTGTGGGCACGGGGATCGGGGGGATTTTTTTGCTACGAGGAATTTATATCATTGATACTTCCCCAATTCCGTTTCGGATTTTAGGCAGTATGGTCTCAGAAATGGGGACTCTATTTCAGAACGACGGAAACCTCAACCCCATAACAACAAGTTTTGCGCCGCCGCTAGTGCTTGGTTTAATCAGTTTGCCTGCGCCACGATTCAAAAAACTTGCCATCGGGTTGAGCATTGGCATGACAGCTTCTCTAGCGGTTTATGCCGTAACCGACTCATCGTTGCAGGGGCTGGGAAACGTCACTGTTGTAAAATTTTTTCTGATATCCAACAGCCTTATGTGTTGGGCATGGGCAAGGTACCTGTTGTTGCCTTGGACCGATTTTTTAGGCGGAATGATAAAGCCTTGGCAAGCAAAGACTTGGCGATCGGGATGGAAGTCTCTAGGGCAATGGGGGAAACACCGATCGCGGACAGAAGGACGTTCTAAACCCAAGACAGCTATTCCGCTTAGAAAAATTGTTGCTTCTAACCAGAAGCAGCCTCGCAAATAAAACTCCGTTAAACAATTAGCGTCAGATAAACAATTAGCGTAATTCTGTAATCTCACCAGGCTTTTCATGATTACCGATCGCAGCCGTGCCATCTCACTGGATAATAGAAGACATATTCACATTTCTTAACTTCTAATCAAGGGCAGGTATTGACCATGCTACGTAAACTTCCTCTTGCAATTCTTGGGCAAAGCTTAGGCGGTCTAATGACAACGGTTGGAGTCTATGCCTATGCAACCAATCAGCCGACGTTAAATTTGGCTTGTTTTTTCTATGGAATTCCCCTATTGCTGGGTGGGCTTGCCTTGAAAGCCGCCGAGCTTAAGCCTGTTCCGGTCAAAGTTGAGCCATCATCAGAAGTGTTAGCCCTGCGCCCGGACCAAGCAACCAAGACTCAGCTTCAGATTTTTAATGATGTGACACGGTATCGTTATGGCCAAGAGGCCCATTTAGATGCAGTGTTGGGTGCATTGGGAATGAGTCCAACGACGGATCATCGGCCTGTGATGAGTGGAATTTGGGAGACGCTGACGGGAGGTTTTTATACGTTGGTGATGGAATTTGAGTCGCCTTTGATTGATTTAGAAACCTGGAAAGGAAAAGAGGATAAGATGACCCGCTTTTTTGGGCCGGATGTGAAGGTCAAGGTTTCGCCAAGTTCCAATAAAGAAAATTCTGTGGAAGTGGCGATCGTGACCTCGCCTGGGGAATGTGCGGATTTGGAATTCCAAACGGAAGCGCCAAATAAGCGAACATTCTTCATGTAAAGCGTAATTCAAGGACTACTTCTCTAGACGAACTGCGTACCACTGAAGGTATTGGCCGATGCCGATGTCGAGTTCACAAACGGTATCGAGGAGCGATCGGACTTGCTCCTCTGATGATTGCGATCGTAGATCAGGGGGAATAAGCTCCGGCTGCTGTTCTAGTAAGGTTGTCAGTTTAGCTACAAGTTCCGTGGCCTCAAGCAACGTTTCGGGACGATCGGTTTCCAATACGATGTAGTGGTCTTCGCTATACAAGCTGCTGGCCGCCATGGTGGTTCTCGATGAAGATTAAAGTCTGAACTAAAAATACCTCATCAAATCGCAACTCGAAAGTCTAATTTGATGAGGTATTTAAAATAGTTGACCGATCGTCGAAGAGTTAGGCAACCGTTCACCGATCGGCTCAACAAAAGATGAACCTTAGTTCTTTTTCACGCCTTCAGGCTCAGCCTTCGTCGGTTCACCAGTTTTACTGGGGGTAGCTTTCATTGCATCGCCAGCAGTGCCTTTAGCTTCCCCGGCTTTCTTGCCCATTTCACCAGTGGTGCCCTTAACTTCCCCAGCTTTCTTTGCATCGCCTGCTTTGGTCGTGTCGCTCTTCATTTTTTCCGTTGGGGTAGCAGCTTTCGGCGAAGTCGTCACAGCAGGCTTAGGGGTTGGTTCATCAGGGGCTTTAGTTTCACCACAAGCAGTTAGAGAGAGCGCTACGACGAAACCTGCGGCAAGACCTAAAATATTCTTTTTCATGATGTACGAGACCTTAAGGTAGTTAGTTGAGGGTTGTGTGTGGTTGTGAGGAGCGCTCTTTGAGCGACAATCCGCTTAAGGATACAAGGCAAACTGATTTTTAGAACAAAAATTTTCAGCTAATCCCATTTTTTACAAAATCTGAATCATTCAGATTTACCCATAAGTTATTGCTGAGTATGCGTAATGCATACTTCTTCACTGTAGCATTACACACCTCTGATGACGAGTACTAACTTTCTAAAAATCATTCTCTAAGACTCGTCATCACTCCACGGGGATAATCTCTCAACTATTTTTAACTACTTTTACTCAGACGCTGTGCTGTTTCGCCGACCAGAAGCTGATGGGCTTCCGTGAGGAGTTTTGGGATTTCTTGGGCGAAGGGACTGTTGGCGAGAAGTGGGCGAAGTTGGTCGAGGTCGTTCTCAGGGTCCAAACGAGATCCGGGGAACCAATGACTCGCGTTGCCTAGGAGGTTGTATCGGCCTTTTGCATAGTCGTGCATGTCATAGGCAAGGACCAGATTTCGTAGCCAGAGGGTCATGGGGATGTTAAGCCGATCGGGTGTGTCTTCATTACTGGGCAAGCCTTTATGCCAATTGCGCCACCAGTTTTCGCCTAGGGCATCAATACCCGCTTGATCGAGTTTGGCTAGGATCGGCGGTAAGATTTTGTCAGCATTTTGAATTAGATCTAAAGTTTTGAGATGTTCGTCGAAGTCGGTTGGGTTGGCGGCACCAAGGCTTAGGGTATGAACTTGAGGATGGCTGAGACAGAACAAGTCATTGAATACCATAGGGCTGAGGGGGTGGCAGAGATCGACTAGCTTTTTGGGAGGGTCGTAGAGTTTTCCGCCTTTGTCGCTGGGGCTGATGATGAATACGCCCATGTCGTGATCCGTGGCGGCTTCGATCGCGGCCCAGTTCGTTTGATTGATGTAGTACCAGTGTAGATTTACATAGTCGAATTGGTCGGTTTCGATCGCCTTCACAATTACGTCGGTTGGGCCGTGGGTTGAGAATCCGATGTGGCGAAGTTTGCCTTCCGCTTGTAACTTGCTGGCCACTTCTAGCAATCCACCGGGGGCAAGGCAGGTGTCAATGTGACGATCGAGATTGATGCCGTGAATTCCCAGAAGGTCGATATAGTCGAGGTTTAGGGGTTTAAGGGAGTTGTGGAAGGTATCGAGAAAGTCTTTGGGGCTGTCTTTAACTACGACTTTGGTTTGGACAATTAGTTGCTCACGCGGGATGGTGGGAAGAATTTTGCCGAGTTGGAGTTCGGAGGTTCCGTAGGCTCGGGCGGTTTCGATGTGGTTGATGCCGAGTTCTAGGGCGCGGTGGATGGTGGCTTCGAGATTTTTTTGGTTGGCTTCGGGAATGTCTTTTTCAGTCAGGTCGCTCCAGGAATGTTGGTAGCGCATTCCACCGCAGGAGAAGACGGGCATTTGCAGGTTGGTGCGTCCGAAGCGGCGGTATTGCATGGCGATCGTAGTTTTTAGATGGGATTCATTTTTATCATAGCGGGTGAATCTTTTGAGATGCCCATAACATCAATCAGCAATTCCAAATTCAAAGATCTCAGAGCCTGAACCGCTGGTTGCTTCTTTCGTTCAAACTCTACAAAGGGACAACGATCGCATTTCCCCACGCCATTCGGGTTTGGGACGATCGAGTCTCCTAGAGAAGGGCGATCGATACGTCATAGTCTTCTATCTCGAAGTCGGTGGGTTGTCATGATGACGGATTAGACTCGTCAGAGACCCAAAACATAACGAACCGCTTCTTCCACTTCCTGCATTTTGTTCGATGCCAATTTCCCAACAGGATTTCCCAAAAAACGGTTTGGGTCCAAAGATCTGACCTGAAAGCCTATGAAAACGGTTTCCATGGGTAAACCACTCTCCTCAGGCGTGACCCGAACATTCGTCGGGTAATTGCGCTGAAGGTTTGCACCTTTCGTTCCAACGACAACCGTCACTACCAACGGTAGACGATTAATGGCATCGATCGACAGAATCAACACAGGTCTTTCTCCAGATTGCTCTCGCCCTTTGACCGGATTGAGATTCACAAAATAAATCTGACCGCGTTCGAGATTCATGCGCTTAATCCGTCCATTCCCGCGATCGCAAACTCAGCTTCAATCACTGCAATTTCCTGCTGGATTTGTGGATCGTTTGCCATTTCCATCAGTGTCTGATCAAGACTAGAAATCTTGGGGTTTGGCGGCTGAAGTTGTTGTGCAATCTGCGCGAGTAGCCATAATTTATCTGTTGTTGATAGGTCGAAAATTTCACGCTCTAGTTTATGCAGCACAAGTGATGGAGTGGGGACCATAAGGGCTGATGAAGAACTGGGACTTCTCTATTTTGGCATAGTCATCAATATTACTGAGCTTCAGTCACTAAAATTTTTATTTTTTAGCCGTCATGGTCTTATAGCTCGAAGTCTGTGGGTTGTCATGATGACAGGCTTAGACAGACGGTGGCGATCGCTGGGGTTAAACCGGGATGACGATAGGAGAGGGCTGCGATCGGTAAAACGGGATGGTGTGCTGACACAGATCCTAAAAGTTTATACTCAAGACAATTCTATTACATTCATCTGCCTATGCGGAGATTCATAGATATTTAGAGAGCAAAGTCTGTAATGAGTTTTTATTGTATTTGTTGCGGGTGAAATTTCAGGTGCCTCAATAATTTTTGCTGAATAAAGCATCCCTATAGTTGCCTTGCCTGCAATCTGTTTAGCCTGCTCCAGAATTTCACCTTTGTATGAATAACTATTATTTATATCCTTAATCCCAAATGTCCAACCATCAGTATCAATCTTAAAAAGTTCACCGACAATCTCAAGTTCTTTTTCTTGCAAGGACTCAATTTTTTTGATTACTGTAAGAATCTCATTAATTGATGAAAGGCTCGCTTCAATACTTCCACCTCTAGTTAAAGTAGGCGATCCCCATTCAAGCTTCAGACCTGTTCCAGAAGATAAAAGAGCTTGGAGAAACAAACGATATTTTACTGGGGTTTGCTTGTCCATTCTAGACATGAAATCTTGTAACAAGACAGTATTGCTGCCAAGCGCAATTAGTTTAAAGAGTTCTTCAATTGCATCACCAGCAAAAGAATTTCCAAACGCATCAACTTCGAGTAAGGATGAGGCCAATTCTACGCAAAATGAACCTGGTGAGGTTGCAAAAACATTGAGTTCTGATTTCTTTGCAATCTCTCTCAACTTGAGTTTTAAGGCTTCTCCAGATACTACTTTGAGTTGAGTGACTAAAAGCTGAAATGCTGACAATACTCTTCCTAACTCGAAAGAAGGAAATTCACAAGGATATTCAGATGAAGGTTCTAAAACCAAATGTAAAACTTCTCTTACCTTTTCGATAGCAGCCCATGAAGCCCTTTGAGATGTGATTTGAGGTGAATTTTTTACTTCACAATTAAGGAAACTATCTTGTGATGGAAAACAATCCTCATCTATTTCCTCAACTAAAACTTCTTTGGATGACCATCTTTTATCCGTGTAACTAAAGTTTAACTCATATAAATAATTCAATTCTGAGTCAGAAAATGCTTGATTCAAAGATATCTGACCTGTTCTAATAGTCTGCAACCTTTCAGGCGAGACTAGCATATAAAGCCACAAGTCTGAATCTTCTTCTTCATCTACCCAGAGTGCTAAAAAGATTTTATTAGCTTGATTTTTACAGGATAATAATCTGGGTCCATTGTATTGAACATATATTTCTACAACCTCAAGGTTTCCCAAATTTGTAGATTTAGCAAGAAAGTCCATATCTTTCAGCTCCTAATTATAAGTTCTGAGACACAATAGAAAACAACTGATGTGCATTCAGATCTCTATTCGGCCACCAGGTATGATGAGTGTCTCCTGTATTACGTGATGGTGTATTTTTGATTTTACCGGAGTTCTCAGATAGCATCCCTTTAGCTAATTTCTTCTTCTTTAAACTTCGTGAAACTTTTTTTGCAAGCTCTATCCCACTACAATCCGTGTATACAGATAATCCACAAGATTGACATGCAAGAATATCATCATCAAATTCCTTTTCAGGTCTTCTTTCTTTGAAAGAAAGAAAGTCTTTTTCGGTGGGTGGATCGCTATCTACCAGATAGTAAACCTCCATTTTATGAGAATTGGCATCTGATGGTGGGCATTTAGGTGGCAGATGATCACGAAATTCCATAGAACCATTAAAAATAGACACTTGTACCTATCGTACTACGGTTCGATTATTTTTGCTTTCTTAAATATTTTATTTGCAGATTTTACTACTTGAGAGATGTAGGAAAGTCATCGAAATCATCCGTCATATCAACCGCTCGACAGAATCCCAGCACATAAACGAGATCGTCCTTCCAACATCCTCGGCGATCAAGCATTTTCATAGCTTACATTGGGTTTTGGATTATCACCCTCCCAATCACTCCACCGGAACCGTTTGCTTCTGTCGTTGGGCGATCGCAAACTAACACCTCAGCCGATCGGCAAAATCCGGATTCGCAAACGGGAACGATCGATTGTCACCAAAGCCCCTGATTCCAACTGTTGCTCAACCTGACGCAATGCTGAAATCACGACATTACCAATCGTAGCAGGTAGTAAATCTTGATTGCGAACTTGAACGACACTCGGCAACTGTGATTTCGCGATCGCCAACAATGTTCCAAATCTAAATCGTTCGTAAACACAATGTAGCCATTGGTTTGGGCATAGCTCATGATGACTCGATCGATCGCAGATGGATCGCCGATCGTAATCCCACCCGCATCAAAAAACGTCTTGCCGCGATCGTCACCACGATCGGAGTCCTCGCATCCGGGATCTCAGGCATTGGCGACTTCACCAAAACCACGATCGACCTCGGCGAAAAACTCAATATCTACGTTCCCGCACTTATAGGAAGGTGAATTAGAATTAATTCATTCTTATACTAATAAATTAATGAATTATGGCTTAGTTAACAATCAATAATGAACAAATCGATCTCTACTCTCCCTTAATCCGATCGAAACTCACATCTAACGACGTAAACTGTGGCAAAATTTCGCGACAAAAAGCTTCCGCTGCCTTCGATCGATAGCGATTTGGATTAATAATTACAGACAACATTCGTTTAATCTCCACACCCTCTATTGGCGCACGATACAAAATTTGAGCATTTAACTCTTTCTCGATCGCACTCACCGACAGAAACGACACCCCAAGCCCCGATTGCACAGCCGTCTTAATCGCCTCAATAGAATTCAACTCCATATCAATTTTTAATCGACGCGGCTCAATCCCACAGCGCGACAACACCTGATCAATCACCTTGCGAATCGTAGATTGGGCATCCAGTGCAATAAACTGAAGCTTATATAAATCTTCTTTTTGAATCATCCCCTGCTTCACCAACGGATGACCAGGCGGCAAAATCAATGCAAGTTCGTCTTCCGCATAGGGAATCATGTACAAAGAATCCTGTAATTCTGGAGGCAACTCACCGCCAATAATTGCCAAATCAATCTGTCCATTCGCCACACTCCAAGAGGTCCGCCGCGTGGAATGAACATGCAACTGCACCGCCACATCAGGATACTTTTGTCGAAACAACCCAATCATACGGGGCAATAAATACGTGCCCGTCGTCTGACTTGCGCCCACAATCAACGACCCGCCCTGAAGGTTTTGCAAGTCTTCGATCGCCCGACAGGTCTCCTGACACAGCGTCAATATCTTCTCCCCATAGGCCAAAAGCAAATGCCCTGCCTCCGTCAACTGCGCCCGCCGCCCGCCCCGATCGAACAATGGTACATCTAATTGCCGCTCTAGGTTTTGGACCTGAAGGCTAACCGCAGGTTGCGATACGTAGAGACTATCAGCGGCTCGCTTGAAGCTTCCCTCAGCGGCGATCGCCTTTAGGATTCGGAGCTGGTCCAGCGTGAAAGGAAGATCAGACATAAAATCTTGTATAGGGCCAAACGGGACAACCAGACACATGGAATACTGTACTGATGATACATACGGGAGTCACGCCTCCAGTGGGAGACACTGCAACAAAACGTAGCAATCAGGAGTAGCAATCAAACGTAGCAACAAACCTATGCATTACGGTCAATCCAAGGTTGAGAAATGACAGAGCTAGGAAAACTAAATCCCTTGCATTCAACATCGCAGACTGGTTCCGTACTCATCTCTGGTAGTATCGCTAATCCAATTGTTCCTCAGTGTTTACCAACTGAGATAATTCGTGATTTCTTGACTGTACCAGGAATTGCGGGTGTTGCTTTGATTGAGGCTTTGATTGACGGTTGTCCAACTCCTCGTCTCTATACTGCTGATGCAAAGCTTAAAATCCATCAGCCTGACGTTTTTCTGGCCAATGTGAGCCAAATTCTGCGAACCTTAACCCCTAAAGTCCAGCAGCTCGATTTTTTCTTTGGTACCTATCGGCTTTATGTCTGTCGGATGGAATTTGGGTTTACGGTGGTAGTATTGACCTACTTCAATGTGAAGTGGCGCAATAGTTCTGGGATGTTAGGGCCGTTTTGTCGGGCGATCCAGTCTCACCTCAAACCTTCGATTCAACTGCTTGAGGAGTGGGCCTCTACTCGTACCCCTCAGGTCGATTATCCTCCGGCAAAGTCTGATCAAGATGCAGCTCCGGATCTGCGGACTTCTCCTGCCACTCTCCCTAAACCGACTCTGCCCTCACTTCAGGACTATCTGAATGCCTTTAACCACCTCATTGCCATTGCAGCTCAGTACCTCGGTGGCACCATTATTGCCAACTACGTCAAACGATCGCGTCCCCAAGGTGAGACTCTAGTTATGATTACAATTGTTGCTAAAGGTCAACTGACGACTCTTGAGACCGATCGTGTCCTTTCCTCAGAAGAATTTCAAGCATTGAGACAATGGACTCAAGATCTTCGGGTCCAATGTTCAAGGATTATTCGAGATTTTGATACGACAGCGCAGACGGCTGGGTTAACTAGCGAAGAAGCAACGCTCCTGACTGGAGTTCTTTAGATCATTACAATCCCCTAGGAGTTTATTCATGGCAAAAACTGTTCGATTAGAGCCGATCGCACAAGATACTTCCGTTGAAACCAATGGAAATTTGTTGTCTGTCTTGCTTAACAAAGATCTTGATGTTCTGCGAGAATGCGGCGGACGAGGCATGTGTGCGACTTGTCATATCTATGTCAAAGATGGTATGCAACAGCTTTCGGCGATGAACCGTCGGGAGCAACGCACCTTAGAAGTTATTACTTCCTGTCAGCAAAATTCTCGTCTGGCCTGTCAAGCCCGTGTTTTGGACAATGGTGTGGTGGTGGAGTTGCCGCCGGGGATGTATATCAACTCCCTGAAGGATATTGAAGATTTGATTGGACGGCGGGCAGAACAAGACTTGCTCCATCCGATTACCGGAAAAGTGTTGGTGGAAGCTGGTAAATTGATTACCCGATCGACGCTCAAAACTATTTCTGATAGCGAAAATCTAAACTTTAATAGCTACTTTAGTAACTCTAGCGAAAACTAAGGCGTTCACGCGATTCTCTCAGGCTGCTAAGATTTACACACTTGAAAGACTCGCGTGAGAGATTTTATTCCATGACTACGACGACACAACCCGTTGAAGAATTGTTTGATGCTGGCCTAGAACGCTACAAAGCTGGCGAGGCGATCGAAACCTTAATTCCAGTTTTTAAAGAAGTCTGCGATCGGTCTCGCACGGTTAGCGCATCTTGGACCTGTCTGTCTTGGCTTTATCTCCTGACTGGGCAAACTGCTCTGGCGTTAACCTCAGCCCAAAAAGCCGTGAAGCTTAATCCCCAAGATCCCCAAGCTCGGGTCAATTTGTCTCTGGCGATGCTGGAGGGCGGTAAAAAAGGGGTGCGGACCCATGTTGAAATCACTCAGCAAATTATCATGGTGTCTGAAGAGTTGCGGGATGAGGTGATGTCGAATATCCAAGATGGACTCACTCGTAAGCCGGGTTGGAAAAGCTTAGAGCGGGTTAAGGCTTGGCTGCTTGAAGGCTAGTTTGCTGGTCTTTTTAAGGGTGGCTAACTGTTTCGCATTGTTTCCCAGACCGATCGCCATTGTTGAATGGTTTTTTCGGTTTGGGGCTGTAAGAATTCGCTTTTGTTCAAGGCTTCAGCTCCCGGCATCAAGACTGGGTTGCTTCTCAGGTTTGCCGGAGTCCGATCGTTTTGGTTTGGGTCGAGACTCGGAGAAATGCCTTGGGTAAGTAATGAAAATTGCGGTGCCCGGTCAGCATTTAATATGTAATCGCACCAAGCCGCGATCGTGGTCATTGCGGTCTCGGATAGATTGGATTTTTCAGGTTGAGCAGGCTGTACCCAAAGGTCTGCGTTTAAGGCTGAGCCGCTTTTTGGAAATACTGCTGCCATTTTTGGATTTTGACGCATTACCCGTAGGGCATCGGTCGAGCTAGCCACGGCCAGCCAGGTTTGATCTAAGGTTAGCGGTTGAAGGTAATGGGTGGAGGAGTAGAATTTTGAGTTGCGGTGCAGTTGAGCGAGGGTTTTAGGGAGGTCGAGGATCGTGCCTAAATCATGGGTGTTGTAAGACTGCCCTAGCTTTTTCAGGGTCAGTCCGATCACTTCACGGGGCTGGTCTAATAGGGAAATTCGACCTTTGAGATCCGATCGCCATAGGTCGTCCCAATCGGTTGGAATCGGCAGGGTTCGATCGGCAAAAATATCTTTGCGGTAAAGGATCACCGTGCTATTGAGACGATAGGGAATAGCCCACACTCGCCCTCCGTCGCTACTACTGGCCAGTTCTCCGCGATCGTTGCGAGTTAGAAAGGTTTGTAGTTTGGGGTCAAGAGTTTGCCAGGCTGGAATTTTCTCGATAATTTTCTGACTGTCCATGGGCTGAAGAAGCCGCTGTCGAATCGCTAGGGTGAGCCAAAAGTCGCCTGTTGTGGCAAGGTCTGCGATCGTGGCTTCGGCGGGGGGGCCAATCAAGGGGGCGGGGAATGACACGATGCCTTTTGGGGCGGTAACTTCGCCTGTGGATTGTTGTTTCCAACGTTGGAGCTGTTGAAAGATGTCTTGAAGCTGTCGCGATTGCCTCAGTTCGATCGTGGCCCCGCCGTCTTGTTTAAATTGTTTTGGCAATTGAAGCGGAATGCTTCCTCGCAGCGCTATCAGATTCAATACGTTATCACCCTGGGTCTGCTGACAGCCCGTTGTGGACAGGGCAAGTGCGGGCAGGGTAATGGCTTTGAGAAAGGTTCGGCGGTCCATGCGTACTTGGGTAAGGAATAGCGAGTTCTAAGAGGGTGTTTGAAAAATCAATTGTGGTGATAATCAACACCCGATCCTCCTAAATCCCCCTTAAAAAGGGGGACTATGATCTGGATTCCGGTTCCCCCTTTTTAAGGGGGCTAGGGGGATCGGGTCTTTTGATACCCACCCAAGGACTTTTCAAACACTCTCTAACGGGTTCTATTGTCTACGTTCTAGGCCAAATCCAACAAGGCTAATTTCTGTGGGAACTGTGTTGTTCGTAGTGATCGTCATCCTTGGTTTCATTGTAATCCGTGTTTCAATTTAACCTGAATTCCAGCTTCTCGCTCCAAAGGTTAAATTATTTAGTGTGTAGTCGGGATTCTGTGTGATTTGTCAATAGTATTAATAGTAAGGATGGTCAATTCGTAATTTTAATGGGGTGATTACAAGTGGAAACAATGCAAACTGAAATTTCTGGACTAGCCCGGAAATTAGATTCTCTAACTCGTGGATTAGAAGACCTAACGAATCTTGTGACCAGCACGATAGTCAGTTCCAACTTTAATGAGCGACCGAGTTCCAAAGGCTATGATGGGACCAATTTGACGGGGTATGACAGTTCTTATTCCCATCATCACATTTTAGAGGAGTTTAACGGTCACAAGGATATCTTGATTGATACCGATGGTGCAGAAATGTTCGCAACGAAAAGCGATCGTGTTCTGTCGCCTGAGCTGCAAATTCAACGGCTTACGGCCCAGCTTACTGCGGCTTATAACCGAATTGCAGCATTGGAAGAGCAATTACTTTCTAGACGAATGTCTTAGCGGGCTTTAAGGCCGTTATAGTTCTAAATAAAATGGTCACAACGCTCAATTTCTTTAAGGGATTTGGGCGATCGTTTCTTATGGAGTATTGAATTTACAGTTTAAACCAATTGTTCAATCCATGTTGTGTGAATCTTGTTTATCTTCAATCAATACGATCGCATTATTCTTTAAATTTAATCTTTTCATCGGTTTCGCTCCTCTTGAATATCTTACTCCATTTCTTCAGGAGTTCTATAGGGTGGGAGCTTATGAGGTGGTAAAGTGATGTGCCAAAGAATTGTAAAAAGAACTGTGGGGTTGAGGAATGGGATTTGGGAATATTGTTATGCTGATCATCACAATATTGACGGGCAGTATTGGGCAATTTTTTTTGAAAAAAGGGGCAACTAAGTTAGGTGAGGTATCAGGAAGCAACTTTAACTTTGTTAGTCATGTTTTAGGAATTATAATGATTCCTGAATTACTTATTGGTTTGGCCTGTTATGCCGGAGGGGCTGTTCTATATATTCTGATTTTGACTCGTGTGCCGTTGAGCGTGCTAGCTCCGTCTGTGGCATTGCAGTATGTGATTGCGATGATAGTAGGCCAATATGTCTTTGGCGAGATTATTCCAAACTATCGCTGGTTTGGTTTGGGAATGATTATTTGTGGTGTGATGTTGGTTATTTGGAAGAAGTAAGGGGTAGATATTAGAGAACAGTAAAATAGGTGTCGTCTAGATAACCTGTTGCGATCGTTGAATTGATTAGAATAAGCAGAAGTCTGCCATCTTGCATTAGTACAATGTAATTGTTATGAATCGTCGCCAATTTCTTGCTGCTCTCGGACTCACGACAGTTGGAACCATTGCCCAAAACTCTCGCGCAATGGCGAACTCTCCCGCTTGGATTCCTAGCGATCGTAGTCGTCCGAAAATTCCCTATGGCATCATGAGTGGTGATATTAAAGGCAATCAAGCGGTGATTTGGAGCAAAAGCGATCGCCTTAGTCGGATGGTGATTGATTATAGTTTGGATGAGAATTTCAAACGATCGCAGCGAATTTCAGGTGAACTTGCCACCGCCCAACGGGACTTCACGGCTCGAATTGTATTGCCAAATCTCCCGACCGATCGTCCTATTTTTTATCGAGTCACGTTTCAAGATCCTGACCAACCTAAAGTCCAAAGCGAACCTGTTAAGGGACGGTTACAAATTCCGGGTAGCCGCAAAGATATTTTCTTCGCTTGGTCTGGGGATACAGCGGGTCAAGGCTGGGGAATTAATCCGAAAATCGGCGGTATGAAGATTTATGAGTCTATGCGCAAACTTCAGCCCGATTTCTTTATTCATTCTGGTGATACGGTTTATGCAGATGGTCCGATCGAGTCTGAAGTTAAACTCAATGATGGAACGCTTTGGCATAATCTGACGACGGTTGAAAAATCCAAAGTCGCCGAAACGTTGACTGAATTTCGCGGTAATTATACCTACAATCTTTTGGATGAGAATATCCGTCGATTCAATGCGGAAGTCCCGCAACTTGTGCAATGGGATGATCATGAAGTGCGAAATAATTGGTACCCGACGCAAATTCTTGAAGACGATCGCTATACGGTAAAATCTGTCAAAACCCTTGCTCACCGTGCTAAACAAGCCTTTTTAGAATATCAACCCCTTCATCCTGACAATGTAAAGTCTGAACAAATCTATCGTGATTTTGAAATGGGAGATTTACTTGATGTCATCATGCTCGACATGCGAACCCATCGTGCTGCTAATTCCCCAAATCGTCAAAAACAGCCTTCAAAAGACACCGCATTTCTCGGACGCGAACAATTAGAGCAAGTTAAAACCCGATTAAAACGATCGCGTGCAACATGGAAAGTAATTGCTAGTGATATGCCCTTGGGATTGATGGTACGAGATGGTGCAACCGATTTTGAGAATATATCGAATGGTGATGGTCCTGCGGTGGGTCGTGAATTTGAATTGGCGGAATTGCTGCGATTTATTAAACGAGAAAAAATTGTGAATGTTGTTTGGCTTACGGCAGATGTCCATTATGCTGCCGCTCACTACTATGATCCCGATCGGGCACAATTCCAAGATTTTAATGGTTTTTGGGAGTTTGTTGCGGGTCCATTGAACTCTGGAACCTTTGGTCCTGGGGCTTTTGATAATACCTTTGGTCCGCAACTGAAATTCATGAGTTTACCCCCTGGGATGAAGCAAAATCGTCCACCATCTGAGGGATTACAATTCTTTGGTACTGTTCGTATTGATCACCAAACAAGAGCCATGACGGTCATGTTACATAATATTGAAGGAAAACCCATCTATACAATAGATCTTCCGGCAGTTTGAAAGTCCTTACATTAGGTATCAAAAGGCCCGATCCTCCTAAATCCCTATTTTTAAGGGGGGATCGGGGGATCGGGTGTCAATTGTCGCAACCTTTAACGTTTCAAACCCCTCTAAGGCTTCGGTTTTGTTCCGGTGTTTCGTACATTCACAATCTTCCCAAGCAAATCAAACCAAAATGGCGCACCCATTGCGATCGCGATACCACTAATCCACCAGCCCGATAACATTCTTAAAAAGCCCATCGGTTTCGCCGTAATCATTTGCCCCACCTGAAATAGGACAGGTATATCATCCGTATTAGTCTTGCCAACACAAGCTTGATACAAATCATTCCATTGATCACGGGTTAATAGACTATAGATTTTTTCATCCCCGTTTTTTAGGTTGTCAGTCTTTGGAGCATAGGGACAATCAAGCTGTTGGCTTAGGTTTCGGGGATTCCAGGTAATTGGAAGTGGGATGTCGCCCAATACTTCTTGAGTTTGATCTTTTAGATCCATTAAATCACGACGAATTATATTAGCCCCTGCTGGGGTTGTTGGGTCTGTTTTTGGAGCAATTTGACTAGCCCGATCGGTAATCACTTTCCGTAAACTATCATCACTCGCAACCCGGCTAAAAATATGAAACGTGTCAGAATTTGTAAACATTGCAATCAATAACCCAATGATGAAAGCAACCCCTTTTGCATTTCGTTTGTAAACACCAGAGGTTCGTCCCATCGATCGGTCAAACCATATCGCTACCTCGGTCCTGAAATCATCTACAGCATTTCCTGCGGCGCGAGTTCGGGTTTCGGCACGACGAGCTAAAATTCCTAGACTGTCTCTAAATGACTTTGGTAAATGATCTAGGGCACGATCGATTTGTTGGTAAGTTTGATAATCTTGATAAATCCGAAATTCTTCAGGAGTCAATTCATTTAGTGCTGAACTCAAACAATTTTGTTCTTCCTCTTCGCTAGGCTGATAAGAATTCATTGCATCTGCCGTTAGTCCAGAGCGTTGCTGAAGGTAAGTGGTTTTTCGACTGAGGACAAGGGCTTGGAGTTCTTCTCCAGAGGTCGAAATATTGTTATAACGAGCTTTGATTTCGTGATGTAGTGTACTGCTTTTGTCTACTAGTGCCACAATGTCTGAAACGGTGGGTTGCAATCCGCCCGTAATCCAAGCCCGCTCATTGTTCGGCCCAAATAGACTCAATTTGTCATTGGTAATGCGTTGAACAAAGCCCTGGAGGGAATCCGTCATGTCGCCTTGATAGGATGCAATAAAACAGTCAAGGCTCTCCCCCATTCGTTCAATACAAGTACTGAGTTTAGCCGATCGGTTACGGTAATCATTTTGAATGGTGGTGAAACTTTCAACTAAATGGTAGTACCTAGGATCCGCACCTAATTCAATTCCCATGGCCATTCCCCTGCCCCAAATGCTGGTTGATTCCTCACAATTCGGTCGTGGTTCAATTCGATCGCCCACGATTGTGACATTTCCAAGAATTCGGGTTGCAAACTTTTCTAGACGAATTTCTACTAATTTGTCTGTTAGATGACTCACGCCTAACCGATCGACAATTACGGTGGAGAATGTTTCGGGTTCAATGTAAGACGGCCCGGTGGAATGATTTGAACCAAATGCTCCCTTACGATTGCCTGGAACCAAGATTCGTGTAAGCGATCGAAAGCCTGTCTCGATCAATCCATGGGCTTCTTGATTCATATTTTTAATCAATGGATCATTGTAAATGCTGTTAATTAATGCAGTTACTTTACTAGATTCCTGGGTCCGATCGCCGCCCGAAATTAGGCTTTCAATGGAATCTTTTAGATGTCTGGCGCGCCATTGTAACAGCGTTGTAATCAATTCTTGAATTTCTGAGGCGAGGAGACTCAAAATTAGATAAATAAAGACAAGGCTTATTAGGACATCGAGAACAAATGGTAAATTCATAGAGACTTTCTGGGCGACAGGTGTAGTAGGCGACCGATTTGAACAACTAACATTCACATCGATAATCAACAGGATTCGATCGGGATCATTTGATAACCCGCGAAGTTCATGGATACTCTACCATAGCGGTAAAAAACAATATGGATTTCAGTAAGATTTTTGGCGTTGCATAATTAAAGTACGAAAACGAGGATAGCTACCATGAAATGCCCTGAGTTCATCAGTACTAATGTCCGTGAAAATGGCATCAAACGAGGTAAGCAAAATCACATCTGCTACGATTGTCGTCGGCAGTTTGTAATTCACAATGAAAAACCTCCCGGCTACAGTAATGACATCTAGAAAGACTGTCTGAAAATGTATAGTCTTTTCAGCCCGATGTGACATCCAATCACCTCATCAAGCAGCCAGTGCGATCGACAACAAATCCTCAATCGCACAAACCATCTGTTGATTATCCCAATTAGCATAAAGCGCCGCCACGATCGCACAGCCCCCCGCACCGACTCCCTCTTTAACAAATCCCCGTTCATACATTCGCAATTGTTCATAACGCGAGGTTTGGAAATTCAGATTAGTGGAAAGTAATGGCACCGAGCCGATCGCCTTCGCCAACCCAACCGTATCGCCCGACGGATCATCCACCACCCAGCGCGTTGTTCCCACCACCACATTCTCCGATCGCCATTCCAAATTCTGGGACTTCGCCAAACTTTGAGCGATCGCCACCACCGCCAACATCTGAGTCCCACCCGCCAACAACACCCCACTTAATTCACTCGCCCCGATCGCCATTCCCGCCGCCACAGGCTGCATCGGATCTCCTACTGCTGCCAACACCTGAAACCCATAATCGAGGTTGTTAGAAGAGCCATTCTGAAGTGAGGCTAAACCTTGTCTTGCTAACTTTAATTTCTGGTTATGATTACAGGCCACATGACTACTGTTCACCTTACCCGCCGCATCAATCCCCAACCCCAACAAAACAGCCAACGCCGTCGTCGTCCCCGCCACCACACATTCGCCAATTAGTAGATACTCACCCCTATGCTGCTGTGACCATTCTCGCCCGATCGTAAGCCCAGCATTAAACAACGCTTTCACCAGTTCGATCGGCATAGCATGGCCTGTACTGACACAACGAGCAGGCATTTTAGATAGAACTTGAGCCACCACTGATAATGGCTGGGGCAATCCGGCATCAATTAAAAAAACAGGAATTTGCAACGCCTGAACGATCGTCCTTGATATAAAGGTTGGAGACGCGCCTGCGGTCAGATTTGGCAATGGAAACGTGACAGAATCTATAACGCCATTCAATAAAAATTCTGCATCTGCATGGGCCGTAAAATATCGATCGCTCGGCTCCTTACCTGCTGCCGAAATTCCCGGAATCATCGCCGTTTCCGTAAATCCTACTATGCAACTAAAGTGAGGTAATTTACCGCCATAACGATCGAGCCATAACCTTGCACAATCCGGCTGAGTATAAACAGAAATCATAATTCAATAACTATACATTTACGCATCATTAAAAATAGCTTGAACAATCTTAGGTGGATCAGGAATAGAATTGCCTAAACGATCACACAAATACCACGCCACAATATGAACGAGTGTGGTGTAAATCAAATCTTTGAGTAACAAAAAGCATACCGTCGCAATCTGAACCGCACCGATCGTCGGCTGCCACAATAACCCCAACTTATCAATGCCCCATTCCAACAACCCCATCACCTGCATCGTAGAGTAAAGCCATAGATCTTCACCCAACAGCAGCGACACCAACCAAATTTTAAAAAACGTCCCAAAATTAGTAATCGCCGTCCCCACCGGAATCGTAATGCGCCAGCGACCCCGACGTTGCCACAACGCCCCCAGACTCCAGCCTAACAAACCATAGGGAACGATATATTGCAGCGATCGTAATGGTCCCATCAACACCGCAATCAATAAAAATGCCGTCAACGCAGTCATCCCCGCCGGACGGTTGCCCCAACGTAGATAAATCAAGGAGATCGGTATCGGGAACAGCAACATCACTGGGCCGATCGGAAAATAAAAATTGACCAACCAAACCAAGGCCGCCGCACTCGCCAAAAATGCCGTTTCCACCAGAACGATCGGATTTTTAGGATCAATCCCTTGACGCGGGGTCTCGCCCACCGGAATCTGGGGTTCTAAGTCATCCAGCCAGCCCCGATCGTTGTCAATCTCAGAGTCACTCTCAGACGGCCGATCGAACGGTGAGGGCACCGAGGGCTGATAGTTTTGTGGGTTCGTTGGATCTTCGTGCATGGGGACTTTACTCATCAGCTCCCAATTTTAGCGTTCCCTGTCTATTTTTTCAGTCAGAATGGAACTCTAAACTACGACATAGATCTAATGTGTAAACTTGTACGTATAACTTTACATACACCTGGCCTGCTTCGCCCTTCTGTCTATCGGTGTTATTCCCATGACAACTTCGCGTTCCATTCCCATGAGTAACGACAACCAAACACCTTTGCATCTGGTAAATGTAGAAGACCTGCGGGAGTTGAACCAGGCCAAGGCTCAAGTTGAGAAGAGTCATGCTCGTTTTCGAGAAATCATTGAGAGTGTTAGCGATATTTATTTCATCCATGATCTAGCGGGTTACTTCACCTATCTCGCCCCGCAAGTCACTAAAATCTTGGGCTATCCCATTGAAAGTTTGCTTGGCCACAGCCTAGAAGAAATTACGCACCCAGACCATCTTGAACCGATCGAGACCATGCTCAAGCAGTTAATCGAAACCCGGATTCCCCACGACAATATCGAAATGCGGGTTCGTCATGCCAATGGAAATTGGATTTGGCTGTCCGTTAGCCATTCGGTAATGGTTGATGAGACAAATACGATTATCGGCATTCAAGGATTTGCGCGAAATATAAATGATTGTAAGGTCGCTGAACAAAATCTCCAAGCTCGCACCGAACATCTAGAACGAACCCTCCAAGAACTTCAGCGTACTCAAACGCAGATGATTCAAAGCGAAAAAATGTCATCCCTCGGGCAACTGGTCGCAGGCATTGCTCACGAAATTAACAATCCCGTCAATTTTATCCATGGCAATCTTACCTACAGCGAGCAATATTCCCAAGACCTAATCCGCATTATTACGGCCTATCAAGCTGAGTTCCCCAAGCCATCGGCAACCCTTCAGGAGATGGTTGATGATATAGATTTAAACTATCTAATGATGGACCTACCGAGATTAGTAAATTCTATGCAAGTTGGGGCCGATCGGATTCAGGAGATTGTATTGTCATTGCGTAATTTTTCACGTCTTGATGAGGCCGAATTCAAGGTAGCAAATCTCCATTCAGGTATCAATAGTACTCTGATGATTTTACAACATCGATTAAAAGCGAAAGATGCGCAGCCTGAAATTGTCATAAATTTAGACTATGGCGATATTCCTAAGGTGGAATGCTATGCAGGACAACTGAATCAAGTATTCATGAATATTATCGCGAATGCAATTGATGCCTTAGAAGAAAGCGTCATCAAGGGTCATGTTTGCCATCCTGAAATTACAATTCAAACATTGAAACAAGACGATCGGGTGATTATTTCCATAACAGATAATGGTATAGGTATCGAACCTGAGCAACTATCCCGATTGTTTGACCCTTTTTATACGACAAAGCCCGTGGGACAAGGGACAGGTATGGGGTTGTCCATTAGTTATCAGATTGTGGTCGATCGGCACAGCGGGACATTGGATTGTATTTCAGCGATCGGGTCTGGCACAAAGTTTGTAATTACATTACCAATTAAGCATTATGAGAATTAACCCCGAACCTAATCAATTCCCATGACTTTGCACGATCATGGCAAGGCGCTAGTTATGCAAGGGTTAACAAGCACTAAATGTAGTCTACTTGACTATTTCATAGGGTGGTAGGCAGTCATATTTGATAAAAAAGTTGTACAGCACTTGCAAAAACCAGACCTAATGTTGGGTAACTTCTTGGGTTATGGGGAACCCTATTAAAATAATTAAGTTATTCATAGTTATACAGACGGCCTATGTATTCTTCCTTCAGAAAAACTATCGATCGTAACCTCAGCCGTCATCTTTCCCTACGGACAGTCCTGATTGTGCCGTTTGTGCTGCAAATTTTCGCAGCCGTGGGACTCACTGGGTATCTATCGCTCAAAAATGGGGAGAAGGCAGTTAATGAGTTGGCCTCGAAACTGCGCGAGGAAGTCAGTCAACGGATTGATCTCCATTTGCGTGGGTATATGGATACTTCAAAACAACTGACACAGCTCAATGCGGAAGCGATCGACATGAAGCTGCTCGACCCCAATAACAGAGAGCAACTTGAACAATATTTCTGGCAGCAAGTTGATACTTTCAATATTGGATTTGCCATGTATGGCTCTACAAATGGAGACTATACATCAGCAGGCTATGCAAAGGATGAAGATGTTTCGATGCATCGTATCAGTTTACTGCATGTCAATCAAGCCAAATATAGAAATAAGAACTTCTATATCTGGGAAGCAGATGCGAAAGGGAAAATCACAAAAAAACTAATTAGTGACCTCGGAGTTTATGAGTTCAAAACTGAATATTGGTATGCCAATGGATTCAAAAAGCCTCATTCGACCTGGACAGGAGTATACAATTGGGATGTGACTCCGTTTCCTCTTTCGATCGCATCTAATCGCCCAATTTATAATAAACAGAGTGAAATTATCGGTGTTGTTGCCGTTGAACAGCGACTCTCTCAGGTGAGTGATTTTCTAAGTAATCTAAAAGTTAGTGAGTCTGGGCAGACCTTTATTATTGAAAATAATGGACTACTAATTGGTAGTTCTGCGGACCAAAAGCCATTTAAAATATTGAACGACAAGCCTCAACGATTGTGGGCGACACAGAGTAATAATCCGCTGATTCAGGCTACTGCCCGCGAGCTTAATGCACGATTTGACAATTTCAATCAAATTCAGACATCACAACAGTTTGACTTCCAGCTCAATGGCAAACGTCAATTTGCTCAGGTATCCCCTTGGAAAGATAAGGATGGTATTGATTGGCTGATGATTGTGGCCGTGCCTGAATCTGACTTTATGGGGCAAATTGAGGCGAATACAAGGACTACTATTTTGCTCTGTTTAGGTGCATTGGGGTTAGCCAGTATTTTGGGCATCTATACGTCTCGGTGGATTACCCAACCCATTTTCAAGCTTCAGCAGGCCAGTCAAGCGATCGCCTCTGGAGAACTCGATCGCCCGGTCGAAACCAGCAATATTAAGGAATTAGGAACCTTGGCGCGATCGTTCAACCAAATGGCAACCCAAATCAAAACGTCTCTCACAGTTCTCGAAGATCGTGTTTCAGAACGCACGATGGAATTGCAGGCAGCAAAGGAAACGGCGGACAATGCTAACCATGCGAAAAGTGAATTTCTTGCTAATATGAGCCACGAATTGCGCACGCCTTTGAATGGAATTTTAGGCTATGCCCAGATTTTGCAACGCAGTGAGCCTTTAACGGAGAAAGGCCGCAAAGGGATTGGGGTTATCTACCAGTGCGGCTCCCACCTGCTGACCTTAATTAACGACGTACTAGATATATCCAAAATCGAAGCTCGCAAAATGGAACTCCAGGCCGGAGACTTCCACTTTCCCGCATTCCTTGAAGGTGTCGCGGAAATTTGCCGCGTGCGGGCCGACCAAAAGGGCATTAATTTTATCTATCAGTCCGAGGCTTTACCCATGGGGGTCCGAGCCGATCAAAAACGTCTCCGTCAGGTGTTGCTTAACCTACTAGGCAACGCCATTAAATTCACAGCAAAAGGCAGTGTAACCTTTTACGTGGAGGCAAAACCGACGATAATCCCCGGCCAGTTTTCTGTTTGTTTTAGGATTCAAGATACTGGCGTTGGCATGGCACCCGACCAGCTTAAACGTATTTTTCTTCCCTTTGAACAAGTTGGCAGTACAAAAAAGCAATCCGAAGGCACCGGACTTGGATTGTCCATTAGTCAAAAGATTGTCGAACTAATGGGGAGTAAACTGGACGTTCAAAGTACCCCAACCGTGGGGAGCATTTTTAGCTTTGAAACAAATCTCATGGAATCGGCGCAATGGGCTATGGTCTCCCACACAACCAATAGCGGAACGATCACCGGATACAACGGGACAAAACGTCGGATTCTGGTAGTTGACGATCGCTGGGAAAACCGTGCCGTCATTATCAATTTACTCGCCCCCCTGGGATTTGAAGTCATTGAAGCATCGGATGGTCAAGAAGGTTTAGCACAGATAGAAGCAGCTCAGATCGATCTCGTGATTACCGACCTAGCGATGCCCGTGATGGATGGCTTTGAAATGTTACGGAACCTACGGCAAATTCCTGCTCATAAAACTCTGCCTGTGATTGTTTCCTCGGCGAGTGTCTTTAATCTCGATGAAAACAAAAGTGTTGAAGCAGGGGGAAATGTATTTTTACCCAAACCTGTGCAGGCCGATCAATTGTTTGAACAGATTCAGGCACAATTGGCGATCGTGTGGAACTATGCAGCAACCCAGGTAGTGGACAAAACTCCGGTGGAATTGATTCCGCCATCGATCGAAACCCTAAGGCGATTAGCTGAACTCGTCGAAATTGGGGATTTCTTCCAGATTCAAGAAGAAGCGGCTGCGATCGCCCAGTCCCAGCCCGAATCTGCCGGGTTTGCCAGAATCCTCACAGAACTTGCTGAAACTTTCCAAGCCAAACAACTCACCGCATTAATTCAACAGCACTTGGAGCGAGTCTCATGAACAACGGATTTATTCTGGTGGTGGATGACAATCCCACAAATTTGGCCGTGATTTCCCAGGCATTACGAACCGAGGGCTGGCAGGTTCGCATGGCCGTGGATGGCGAAGATGCCCTCAACAAAATCGCACAGAATCCCCCGGAATTGATTCTGCTCGATGTGCAGATGCCGGGAATTGATGGCTTTGAAGTTTGCAAACGCGTGAAAGCAGATAAGGCCACATCGGATATTCCGATTATTTTCATGACAGCATTGTCTGACACCGATAGCAAAGTCAAAGGTCTGGCCCTCGGAGGCGTGGACTATATTGTGAAACCTTTTGAGCAGCAGGAAGCCATTGCCCGTGTCCGTGTCCACCTCCAACTGCGCCATCTGAGGCAGACGCTGGAACAGCAGGTTCGCGATCGAACCCAAGCCCTGAGCCAAGCCCTAGAAGAACTTCAGCATTCCCACCTGCAAGTGATTCAAAGCGAAAAAATGTCCGCTCTAGGAAACTTAGTGGCGGGCGTGGCCCATGAAATCAACAATCCTATTGGCTGTGTGGTGGGTAATGTGAGTGCAGTGGAGGCGACCATCAAGGATTTGTTTGGCGTGATTGATCTTTACGGCAAGCATTTCCCAAACCCCGGTGCGGAAATCGAAGACGAGTTAGAAACTGTTGATTTAGACTACCTCCGGGAAGATTTGCCTAAACTGGTTAAAGCTATGCGAGATGGAAGCGATCGGATTGTCTCCATCAGCCGCAGTCTCAGCACCTTCTCCCGCGCCGACACCGATCGTAAACAGGCATTCAATCTTCATGAAGGCATCGACAGCACTCTTCTCATCCTCCGCCACCGCCTCAAAGCCAACGAACATCGTCCAGAAATCCAAGTTTTGATAGACTATGGCACCCTTCCGCTGGTGGAATGTTTTCCAGGTCAGCTCAATCAAGTGTTTATGAACATTCTGGCGAATGCCATAGATGCTCTAGATGAATCAAATCAAGGTCGAAGCTTTAC
>JAYUEW010000293.1:0-10572 GCA_043739045.1 Synechococcales cyanobacterium | reverse complement strand
GCGCGGCCCCTCGGACAACAGCCCGTCAACCTGCACGGCGATAATTTTCAATGTATTTTGTGGATCTGTGCGCATCTGAGTGGGTAGGTCAACAGGTAGATCGATCGCATGGGGTTGAAATTTGGATTTAATTAAACAAATTTTTGGGTTGAGCCGAGGAAGCTTGCCCAACTTTTTTTGAGATTTCAGGATTATAGAGTCGCATGTAGTTCCAATAGTTGGCGAACACCGACTTGACGTATCCCTTAGTCTCGTCATAACGAATTGATTCCACAAATTCATCAGTATCCTGAGTCTTGCTTTGGCTCAGCCAATCCCCTACAGCACCTGGTCCAGCGTTATAGCTTGCGACGGCCAACATGGAGTTGCCTTGATAGATCTTATGGGTAGAGTCGAGATACCAGGTTCCAAATTTAATATTGTCATCGACATTCTCTAGCTTGTAATCCTTAACTTTGATTTGACTGGCAATTTCACTCGCCGTTTCGGGCATGATTTGCATCAACCCCGTTGCTCCAACTACTGATTGAATTTTGGGTTCAAAGCGGGACTCTTGACGAATTAAGGCGGTCACTAACATTGGATTTAGCTTCCGATCGGCGGACCAGGTTGAAATCGTTTGCATGTAGGGGAATGGATAAAGCGCTTGCCAATAGGTCATTTCTTGTTTGAGGCTTTGGACTTGCTTTTTTTCCTCGGGGATTGTGCGATCGTCCAGATGGCTGATCATGAAAATACCATCAAGATTATCGCCCACACTCAATCGCATCACACCATCCGTAAATTGTTGAGCGACTGAAGGTTTGACGCGAGATTGATACTCCACTTGCCAATGAGACCATGCCTCTTGATCTTGACCCAAGTGATGTAATTCTCTCAAGGCTTCTGATCCGGTAGGCAGTTGACTGCGAAGTTTTGGAGGCATGATTTGGGGGGTTAGATCTCGAACGGAATCGAAATCACCGACTTTCCACCCCAACAACGAAGCCGATCGCCATGCGTAGTAGGAGTCAGGCCGAGCTTGCAGAACTGCTTGGAAATGCTTCGTTGCATCTGCATTCTGCCCTCGTTTCATCGCCCATTTCCCGGCCCAAAATCCAGCCTGATCCGCCAATTCAGCCTGAGGATTTCCGGTAATTACGGCATCGGCCCATTTTTGTGCGGCCTCGAAATTATTGGCCTTCGCGTATTGCTGGGCTGTTGTCCATCGAAGTTCGGCGGCGGATTCACTAGCGGAATGTTGATCCAATAGAATTTGCCGAGTTTGACTGGCGGCGGTCGGACTGTTGAGTTTCTCTTGGGCCTTCGCTTTCGCTAGAAGAGCTTCAGGAGCCTTGTCAGGGTATGCGGCCAAAAGGCTATCAGCGTAGGCTATTGTTTCTTGTGGTTTTTCAGCTAGAGCAATCAATCGAGTTAGGGCTAGTGCTGCTTCTGGGGTTCCGGGAAAGGATTTGACGACATATTCATACCGATCGCGACTGCCGGATTTACCTGCAAGATGGAGACCACGGGCCGATCGGTATAAGGTCAAGGCACTGGCGGGGGAAAGTGCATAGGCAATGGCGGCTTTTTCATATTTTTGATTTTCCCAAAGGCCGAAGGCGATCGCTTCCCATTGTGGGGCGGTGAGTTGTTTGGCAAATGTTTGGGTCAGTTGTTCGGTTCGATCGCTGTAGTCCTTAGCTTCTAAATCGTATTGGGCCAATTGAAGTTGTAGAGCAAACTGTTTGGGGTTTTGTTTAAGACGTGCTTTTGCTAACTCGATGGATTTGGGATGGGCTGGAAACTGGGCGAGGAGTTGCTCTTGATATTTTTTATCCTGTTGACCTAAGAGGGCTAGAGCTTCGGCAGTAGATGGATCCTTGGGATATTGTTGAAGTAATTGCTGGGCTGTTTTTAGAGCTTCGGGCGTTTGGTTGGCGGCTATTTGTGACTGCGCACGTTTTAGAAGAATGGGTCCGCTGAGAACGGCGTAATCTTTTTCTAACTCTTTCAACTGTTCTAATGCATCCTGTGCTTTCCCTGAACTCAATAAATCACTGGCTAAGAGGTATCGCGCTCGACTACGATCGAGGGATGGATCATTAGTTTGAGCTATTTTCGTCAGGAGTTCAGCCCGTTGCTTTGGGGTTTGAGCCACGACGGGAGTGACGATCGGGCTGGGGTAACCGATACGATTGTCGTTACTTGTTGATGATTTCCCAAAGGGCAGAAGTCGAGTAAAATTAAAGCCTTTCTCCGACCCTGGTTTGACGGTGGTAGACACCAGAATTCCAACCCCAAAGGACATGATCGCCAAGCCTCCGACGATCGGCACCCATAGTTTTCGAGGCTGTTGGCTGAATTCTTTGAGTGAGTGCAGTGACTTTTTCCACATAATCGTCAGCTCCGAAGGGTACGGGAGATTCCCCGACCTCCTTATAACAAATTTTTAGTGGAAAGGTTTGGAACTGATAGCAGCAATCCTAAATCCGGAGTGACCTAAATGGGTTACGGTCGATTTGAATTTAACTAATCTGAGGCTGAAATAGAATTAAAGGGAGTGTTTACAGCAATAAAAAATTACTCCCTTTACATAAAACTATCCGATCGTTGCCAACACCCCATTCAAAGTCGGACTCGGACGCATGGCCCGATCGCATTTCTCAGCATCAGGATGGTAGTAGCCCCCAAGGTCGATCGCTCTTCCCTGGGCCGCATTGAGTTCAGTGACGATCGTAGTCTCATTCGCTTTCAATTGGTCTGCTAAAGCGGCAAATTTTGCACTTAAGCCAGGGTTTTGAGTTTGAGTAGCGATCGCTTCTGCCCAATACAGTGCTAAGTAGAAATGACTGCCGCGATTATCGAGTTCATTCACTTTTGCAGAAGGTGATTTGCTATTTTCAAGAAACTTACCATTTGCTTGATCTAATGTTTGCGCCAAGATTAACGCATCATCATTATTGGTTTTTGTCGCTAAATCTTCCAATGCAACGGACAATGCTAAAAACTCACCCAACGAATCCCAACGCAAATGTCCTTCAGAAACAAACTGCTGGACATGTTTCGGTGCAGAACCGCCCGCCCCCGTTTCAAACAGCCCCCCGCCTGCAAGCAGAGGGACAATAGACAGCATTTTTGCACTGGTTCCTAATTCTAAAATTGGAAACAAATCCGTTAGATAATCTCGCAATACATTTCCAGTTACTGAAATTACATTTTTCCCCGCTTTGATTTGTTCGCAGGTGAAACGCATGGCTGCAACAGGGGACAAGATTTTAATATCTAATCCACTAGTGTCGTATTGAGGTAAATATTGATTGATTTTAGCAATCACATTCGCATCATGGGCACGATCGGAATCTAACCAAAATACCGTTGGAACTCCCGTTGCTCTGGCCCGATTCACCGCAAGCTTAATCCAATCTTGAATGGGTAAATCTCGCGTCTGACACATGCGCCAAATATCACCTTTTTCAACCGAATGTTCCATTAAGGTTTCACCCGATTCATTCACCACTCGCACGGTTCCATCAGTAGGAATTTCAAAGGTTTTGTCGTGGGAACCATATTCTTCTGCTTTCTGTGCCATCAACCCGACATTCGCCACATTCCCCATACTTGTCACATCAAACGCGCCGTTCTCTTGGCAGAATTTGATGCATTCTTGATAAATGGTCGCATAACACCGATCGGGAATCATTGCTTTTGTGTCATGGGCTTTGCCATCAATGCCCCACATTTGTCCAGAAGTCCGAATTGCCGCAGCCATCGAGGCATCAATGATCACGTCACTCGGCACATGCAAATTAGTAATGCCCAAATCTGAATTTACCATGGCCAATCTTGGACGGATTGTATAGGTTGCTTGAATGTCAGCTTCGATCGCAGATTTCAAATCTTCTGGTAACTGCTTAATCTTTGCATAGACATCGCCTAAACCATTCTTGGGATTCACGCCTAATTTATCAAACGTATCTGCATACTTCGCAAATACATCTTTGAAATATACCGTCACCGCATGACCAAACAAAATCGGGTCAGAAACTTTCATCATTGTTGCTTTTACATGCAAAGACAACAGAATATCTTCTGACTTTGCAGCGGTTATGGAGTTCTCGTAGAACGATCGCAGCGCCACCACCGACATCACTGCCGCATCAATCAATTCGCCAGCAGTAACATTGGTTTTCTCTTTGAGAATCGTCACCCCTGAACTTGTCACCAATTCAATTCTGACAATTCCCGCTACCTCAACGACGACCGATTTTTCACTACCATAGAAATCCTTAGCATCCATATGAACGACATGCGATCGGGACTCTTTTTTCCATGCGCCCACTCTGTGAGGATTCTTTTGGGCATATTTTTTCACTGCCACCGCAACACGACGATCGGAATTCCCCTCACGCAAGACCGGATTGACCGCACTTCCGATTACCTTTGCATAACGCAGTTTAATGGCTTTTTCAGCCTCGTTTTGGGGTTCCGAGGGATAGTTAGGAAGGGTATAGCCTTGAGACTGAAGTTCTTGAATGACCGCTAGGAGTTGGGGAAGGGATGCGCTGATGTTGGGGAGTTTAATGATATTGGCTTCTGGAGTTTTCGCGAGTTCTCCAAGTTGTTCGAGTGCGTCAGGTTGGCGTTGTTCGGGGAGAAGATGGTCGGGGAAGTTGGCGAGAATCCGTCCGGCTAGGGAAATGTCGCGGGTTTCAACTGTAATGTTAGCTGCGTTGGTGAAGGCCTGGACGATCGGTAAAAACGAGTAGGTCGCTAAGGCTGGAGCTTCGTCGGTAAAGGTATAAATAATATCAGCGAGTTTGGTCATAACGATTCCTACAGCGAATTGCAATGGTCCATTTTCACATATCTAGACCGCAAAAAAAGACCGTCAAAAACATCGCCAATCAATGATTTTTTTGGCAAATTGCATTGAAACGCAGGACCATGGAAATGGGTTTAATTCTCAGGATTATTCATTAATAAATTTCCCACTACTTCAATCAAATGCTCAGGTGCCCCGATCGGTAACGGTAAAAAATATAATGGACGTAACTGGGGTAGTTCTTCCAAGGCTGCCCGATCGTCCTCTGTCACCAAAATCAAGAGTTTAGCTTTTGGGTCATTCATTCTCTGTGCTTTCTCCTTCAATTGCAACAAGAGACTCTCTCCGATCGTCCCATTCACCATCACTAACGCGGGAGTCGCCGCATCAAAATGCCCGATCGCCGTCTCACCATCCGCAATCCAGGTCACCTGATAGCCCATAGGCGTCAAGAAATCACAGACTAAATTCGCCAACTCCTCCGTCTGCTCCACCAATAAAATATGCTGGGACACTGCATAACCCTCCGCTGCTCGAATCGGACGCGCAGCACGGGCATAGTCCACCGCACTGCGAATCTGTGAGGGCAAATGAACGGTAAAGGTCGAACCCTGACCTACCGATGATTCCACCTCAATAGTGCCCCCATGCAACTCCACCAACTGCTTCGTCAGCGCCAATCCTAGCCCCGTACCTTCATAACTGCGTCGCCGATAGAAATCTAATTGTTGAAACTTCTCAAAAATTACCGATCGGTATTCCAGCGGAATCCCCATGCCACTGTCCACCACCTGTAAAAAAATATCCGACTCATTCCCCCAAAGCCTTAACACCACATTGCCGCCCTCGGGCGTAAATTTGATAGCATTGCTTAAAAGATTAATCAAAATTTGGCGAACCCGATTGGAATCTGCCGCAAAACCATGGGTCGTCGTCTCGTGATAGTGCAGATGGTCATCGAGAGAAAGTCGAATCTGTTTCGCTTCAGCGCTAGATGCAAACTCCTGAAGTAACTGCGCGGCCAAATCACCCATGACCAGATTGCTGGAATTAAGTACGGTTCGACCACTTTCAAGCTGCGACAAATCTAACATATCGCTAATAATTGCAAGCAATCGCTGACCCCGATCGTGAATAGTTTGTAAATAGGCGCGTTGTTTTTCTTCCGGTAGGGATCGTTCTGGGGTTTGGCGCAACAGAGTCGAGGCCATTCCAATCACACAAGTCAGGGGCGATCGTAACTCATGACTCACCAATGCTAAAAAATCTGACTTCGCCCGGTCCGCTGTCTGAGCCAGAAACAATGCATCCCGTAAATGTTGAGTCCGTTCTAATACTTTTTCCTCTAAACTCGATTTCTCGGCCTGCAATTCTGCATACAGACTGGCTTGATAAATTGCGATTGCTAAATTATCCGCAATCTGCTGAAGCCCTTGCCGTTCCTCGTCCTGCCAGATTCGATCGCCGCTACACTGATGGGCCACCAAAAGTCCCCAAATCCCTGTCTGGAGACGAATAGGTAAAATTAACTCCGCAGTAATAGGAGTCCGATCGGGAGAAATAAACGAGAGTGATGGCGTGTGATCAAATGCCGTAATCGTCAGCTTTCCCCCATGAATCAATTCAACTAGCGATGGGATTTCAGCATGGGCCAAGGATTCGCAGACAATACCACGGGGCACCGCCGAACCGAACCCAGTCGGAGCCATGCCATGCTGCTGCTGATAGATTAACAACCGATCGATCGCCATGAATTGCCTAAGTTCATGAACCGTCTGTTTTAGAATACTCGGCAAATCATGACTCTGATATACAAGCGTCGTGATGCGATTGATAAGGCGTTCCTGCTCAATCTGGTGTTGCAAATCTTCTGCCGACAAGCGACGAACCATATGAGCGCCTACAAACTGCGATCGCAGCCAAATGTGATGAAGCTGGTAAAATTTTAGCTAGATATCTTTTTTAACTGCGTACTTCATTGTACGGGATCATTGTACGAGATAAATGGTGCAAGACAGACAGTAGTACAGGTTAAAGGCCAATATCAGATCAATGACATCTCACTGACATCAGGCCGCAATATGGGTCCGGTTTACTAGGAGAATAGAATTACTACCTCACGTCAGTTAATAATGAGCTTTAATCAAACGAGTGTTGACTGGACTGCCGGAAAAGTTACCCGCGCAATAAAAAAACGATTTGAGAATCTCTTCAAACCTATCCTGAAGTTTCTCACAATAAGTTTTATTGCTGTGTTTCTACTCATAGTTTATGTGCAGAAAGTTGAAATCCTCTGGATGGAGGTTGTGCAGGTTCCCCTGATGTTACCGCATTTGTCACCTGAGCTAGAGGGCTACCGCATTGTTCAAATTACTGACATCCATGCTGATGACTGGATGACCGCCGATCGGATTGCAAATATTACCCGTCAAATCAATGATCAACAGCCCGATCTCGTTGTGCTGACTGGAGACTTTGTGACTGGAGATGCCGATCGTTATTCTCCGGCTCTGAAAAGCTTTGCTCAACTCAAAGCTCCCGATGGTTCAATCGCAATTTTGGGCAATCACGACGAAGCGACCGACCCCCAGCTAATCACCAACGTCCTAGAATCAAGTGGCGTTCGAGTGCTACAAAATCAAGTCGTCACAATCACTAGCAAAGGCGCACTCTTAAATATTGCTGGGTTGGGGGATGCTTGGAGTGGCAAAGATGACATGGAAAAAGTTTTACAACAGCTTCCCGGCATTGGGGCATCCATCCTGCTGGCCCATGAACCCGATGTCGCCGATCGTACCGCTGCAACTGGAAAATTTGACCTGCAACTTTCCGGCCATTCCCACGGAGGACAGGTTAATCTACCGTTTATCAAACTTGTTACGCCGCCCTTAGCTCACAAATATCCAGTTGGCCAATACCAAATTGCAGATTTAATTCAATACACCAGTCGTGGAGTTGGGACATCGGGAATCCGAGTTCGATTCAACTGTCGTCCCGAAATTACAGTCCTGACGCTCCATGCCCCCGCTCCTGAATCGACTAATATTTTGTAATAGATTCACTGTAATCTCATCTTGTGGGGAACTTTATGCAGCAGCGACGATCTCCTTCGCAGACGGTCTCGGTGAGACTGCTTGACGAGGTCGAGATTCTAGAGAATCCACTGATTTAGACTCAATAATCCAGGATTTAATACCGTTCTCATTGAACATCAAAGTGTTAAGCTCAGGGACTGTCACAATTTTTTGTCCGAACTCAGTCCGCTCACCCGCCACGTAGACTTTTAGCATACAGCCCGTCCGGTGATCCCAAAATACTCGATCGTTTTCTAGAGTGGGCTTGATGCGCTGATGAATGCAAACATTCAGAAAGTGATCATAACTCTCAGATGACATGACTAATTCAATAGAAATCATAGGAAAGGAAGGGGATAGGGCCACTAGGGCAATTGCCGCCTGTCCAGCAATAGCATGACCAACTCGCATTCGATTCAAACTGCGAGACAAGAACACGATGCTATTGATTATGTCTCCACATTGTGAATAGTGCAGAGAATGGCTAGACCTTTCTACTAAGACTGGCTGTATTGGCGACTGACCTAACTCCTGATTTTTTAGTGGAGTAACAACATTCCGATCTATTACATTTCTTTCAGAAATCATTAGAATCCCCTTGCAAATAGGCTAGTTGAATTGACCGACTGGTAAATGCGTGGTGATGACTCGACATTCAGAAAACTAACCTAGGTCTAGACACATTGAGGAAACAACACGAACAGTCTCGAAGATTTGATGTTCCTCGAAATCGTAGACAAGATTAACTTGTGTATTGCAGTGAAAATGCGTCCTGCGACTCACAAACAGCGACCTATGCTTTTTCATCAAAGAGAAAAATTAGTATTAAATAAAAATATTTAAATAAATAAAACTACATAATTTATGGACATATTCTACTTGCAACGACTGAAGGCAGGTTAAGCAAAAGTCAGTTCTCAAAGTGGCTGAGTACATGGCTGGAAGAGTCATTCTCTAGAAATTCTGCATATTTATATGAGTACTTGTACCTATATAAATATGCATTTTAAATTCTTCCATGTTCAGTGAGTTCATTAAGAGAAAACGTTAGAAAACTCTCTATGTAGTCTTTGACAAAGTACCAAAGTGCATAACCTGTCAGATGTTATCCATAGCTCATAGGTTGACCCATATATCTTGTAAATATTCAAACTTTGCCATATGAAATCATAACCTGTGGCTCACATAACTGTACCGTCTGGTTCAATTTTTAGATGTCGCCCTCGCCACAAAATATGATTGCCCCAACAACCGATTAACCATGTGACAAAGCTTACGCAATCTCGCGCGAGAAGCCATGGAAACCAGCCTATAAGTTGGCTTGCATTCATAGTCCAGCAGGCGATCGTAGCCTGTAGGTAACGCATTAAGACTAAGCCAAAACTCACTTCCCTAATCCACAGCGGAACCCCTGGATACAGCAATGAAACAATGATTAGAGTCAATCCATATACTGAACCAAAACAGAACAACATCGTGTAATAGATATTTCCTCTATTAAATCGAATAGTCCGAGACCATCGCAGTTCCCGTGCATACAATTGATATAAATCTTCGTTTCCCGTGTCGGACTCGAGAACGCTGGACAGAAGTTCTATCGTTGCTCCTGCTTGAGCACAACGTTTGCCGAGATTATAATCTGAGCCAATCCGATCGAGATGAAGTCCGCCTGCCTGCTTCAAAGTATCCCGGTGTAATGCGATCGTCATGCCAATGGCAAACCTTAACCCGCCATCAAGTTTGCGAGCAATCAGGGCGCTGGGAATGAAATCACAACATCGATTCAGGGATGCGATCGCGCTAGTTAGTGTTTTTGGCTGGCGGGCAATGAAGGCACAGGTAATCACGTCTGCGTGATGATGCACTAAGGGATACATTACTTGCTTAATATAATGAGGCGTTACGGAAATGTCGCTGTCGGCAAAGATGAGCCATTCGTGGTGAGTGGCTTCGAGAAGATAGCTCAATGTACTGTCTTTGTAATTAGCTCCACGGGGCGGCAGGTCGATGAAGAGTCGGACCCGATCGGGATAGGTCGCCTGAATCCTTCGCAGAATCGGGATTGCGGGATCCTGCGAGTCAGCGATCCCGAATAAAACTTCGTAGCTTCCGCAGTCGATTTGTTGACAGAAGGCTTCCCAATTGCGCGCTGCCCGATCGTCCAAGCCGCAGATTGGCACCATTAAGGAAACGGACGCAGATATGACAGCGCGGTCATGGGTTGGGACGATTTTTTTGGGTTGCCATGGTTTGAAAAAGTCCAACGTCATCCAAATGCAGGCGATATAAAACAATCCACAGCCTGCAAACAATGCGCTAATTAAGATCTCTACAATCATTATTATTTTAAGCAAATTGTTTTAAGCAATACTGCCTCGTTTTCTAGCTTCTTTGTAAGAAGTTCCCACATTGCGAATCCCAGCCCGAATCATCTGTTGTTCTAATAGAGCAAAAAAACGCGATCGATCGCCCCCACGTACCACTGCCTGATTGTGGGCTTCGGCCAGTGCCACGGGATATCCGTAACCCTTCGTCACCTGGGCTAACACTAAACTCAAGGCCGAACTCAGCAGGGCATTATCCGCCGCAACCCACTCCGGGACTTCTACCCGTGCCACTTCGCTACCGACATGAACATAGCAAAAGTAAATGCATTGTTCTTCATAAAAGCTCTGAATTTTTGCAGAACTTTTC
>JAYUEW010000292.1:0-4135 GCA_043739045.1 Synechococcales cyanobacterium | reverse complement strand
TTGTGTTACCAAAATGATACAACGCTCTTGAAGTCTGTGGGAATTGCTCAAGCTGAAGTATCCTGTTAAAGCAGATTTCGAGGCAGATTGCTGACTTGCGCCATGACATCCCCGCTTCCGACTAAATTAACCCTTGCTGAAAAACTGGCCTATGGTGCAGGTGATCTTGGCCCTGCAATGACCGCCAATCTATTGGTTTTTTTTCAACTCTACTTCTTCACCCAAATCGGAATTCCGGCAGGGCTGGCTGGAAGCGTATTGATGATCGGGAAGATCTGGGATGCGGTTAATGATCCGATCGTGGGGGTGTTGAGCGATCGGACCCGATCCGAGAAATGGGGACGGCGATATCCTTGGATGTTAGGGGGAGCAATTCCGTTTGGGATTACCTTTGTGTTGCAATGGGTAAAGCCAGATCTAGATGTGATGGGTTTATTTTGGTTTTATGTCGTGATGGGCGTTCTATTTAATACTGCCTATACCGCTGTGAATTTGCCCTATACGGCACTCACTCCAGATATGACCCAGGATTATAATGAGCGCACGAGTTTGAATGGGTTTCGGTTTACGTTTTCAATAGGGGGCAGTTTAGTCTCCATCCTTTTGATGAAATTTGTCACGGGATGGGTTGGCGAAACAAATCAAATTAATTATCTAGCCACGAGTGTCATTGTCAGTGTCTTATCTGTTGCATCGATAATTTGGTGTGTGTTTGGAACTAAAAAACGAACGTTCAGCCATCAAGATCACAATTTAATTAATGAAGAAGAAGAATTGCCGATCGCACAGCAATTCAAACTTGCCTTCACCAATCGCCCATTTCTATATGTCATTGGCATTTATCTTTGCTCTTGGCTTGCCCTTCAAATTATGGCCTCTGTAATTCTATTCTTTGTTCGGGATTACATGTTGCTTTCGTCTGATGTTGCAAATAACTTGGTGTTAGCAGTTCAGGGAACCGCACTGATTGCGCTTTCGTTTTGGAGTTGGTTTAGTGGGCGTTATGGTAAAAAAAATGCGTACTTTGCCGGAATGTCAATTTGGTTAGTGGCGCAAATCGGATTATTTATGCTGAAGCCAGATCAGGTGACTTTGATGTATTTCCTCGGTTCCTTGGCGGGTCTTGGTGTTTCGACGGCCTATTTGATTCCCTGGTCAATGTTGCCGGATGTGATTGACTTGGATGAATTGAATACGGGGAAACGTCGGGAAGGCTTTTTCTATGCCTTTATGGTGTTACTACAAAAAGTCGGGTTGGCTGCCGGATTGTTTGCCGTCGGTCAGGCCTTAGAAAAAGCAGGCTATAACGGAGCATTGACCGTACAGCCCGCTGCTGCGATCGAAGCCATTCGGTGGTCCATGGGTCCATTGCCAACAGCGTTTTTAATCTTGGGTGTGATTCTGGCTTATTTATATCCAATTACCCAGGCTTACCATGAAGAAATTCTGTTGAAATTAGCAGAACGAAAACGATAAGCCCAGGCTAATACTACTCCTGGAGACAATCCGAATACAAATCAAATGACGTAGATTTCAATCTTGACCCAGGTTCGATCGAATGGACGATCGGCTCCAATTTTGCCATTCACTTGCACTCCGAATCGCTAACCACAATAATATCAGTGCAATAATTCCACCTTGCTGCGGCGCATTCACGGCAAAAATAATCAATGCTACACAAAGAAAGTCTTGAGTGAAAATCGCCCACAGCGGCAATCCTCGCAATCTATAAAACCAACCGACTTGAACCAATTGCAATACAAGTGCTAATAGACCACTAATAATGCCAAGCAATAGAATCATTCCATCACTTAAATCTGTAGTTCGGGCGATCGCAACCCCTAAAAGCCCGCCGACGAGTGGGCTGAGAACTAATTCTATAAGTTGTGAAATACGAATTCCGACTCGATTTTTGGACGCTAACAATTCAATCAATGATCCACTGACCAGAACACCCAGCAAAATTTGGGGCGAAATATGCTCCAGAATTGGGATCTTTGACCACAAATCCGATCCCGCTATGCAACCGATCGTCAACAACGGCAACACCGATCGCATTCCTGCTGCGGCAGATACGGCTAAAACTGCTAGAATGACCTCTATCATTAACTTAATTTATGAAAATAGTTAAAGTTATTGTAGCGTTCATTGATTGTGTGTGCCGAGATACATAATAAACGAACTAGCAGACAAATTAGCCCAGGTGACTGTGATGGATCTAGCGCTTCAAACTCGCTATCAATTAGCGATCGATGACCTCATCACCCAAACCTTAAAAGGGAAAATTCGAGGCACATTTCAGATTTACGATCGGATTGTTCAGGAATTTGAAACAGGAACCGATGAACTCTTTGATCAGTGCATCCACGATCGTCGTGAAATCATTGCCCAAAACCTAGATTCTGACGACGATCTCAAACAAGCTAAAGCCATTCGCCAACAGCGCGCCCTAAAAACAATTCAAGCCGAATGGCAACGGTATCAAACCGAACAACAGAGAACAGGTGCGATCGCAGCGGCCCTTAGCGAAATTTTGGGTGCAAAGCCAGAGGAGCAACTCGCGGCATGGCTGCACACCATTGACCCCAACCATCCCAACCGCCTGACCCTCGACCAGCAACAGCAATTGGCCACACGTCTCACCAGTATGGCGGCGGGAAATGAGACATTGAAGGCAATAGCCCAGGGAGTTCCCCGTGGATTGGCCTCATGGAAAAATTTAGAACTTAGTTTAGTTCAATGGATGTTTGAGAAATCATCTAATTTAGGCTTTGGAAATCAATCTGAATCCGTTGGGCCTTGGGGATTGTGGGCAAAGACGGTTAAAAGTGATGTTCCTAGTTCATTGTTTGCTGTGTTGAACAATAGTGAATTAACCATAAGTGATTGGAAAAGTGATATTAGTGATAGTGATTGGGTTGAATTAGCAATTGTTTTATTGACGAGTCAGCGTGGGTTAGTGGCTTGGGCGGAAACTCAGCCTTATAATTCAAAAGGGGGACGGCAACTCTGTATTTCGACCTTTTTGACATTTACAGTGTTGTGGAGTCAGCTTTCGAGTCATTTTGCTATCTTGCGTCCAAGTTTGCAGGATGTAAGTTTTCAAATAGTCCTACAATTACTACGAAGTTTTTCACAAAAGACTTATTTTCCGCTCTATGGTGGAATGGTTGCATTGCTGTCTCAAGGTAGTTTAAATGATTTATTGACCTATTTAGATGAGCCACTTCGACAAGTCGATAAAACTCAGGAAAAAGCCCGAATTTTAACCTTAATTGGGTATTCGCAGCAGGTCGCAAAGTATACGGACAGCGCTGTTGCGTTTCATCAACAAGCCTTAGAGATTGCCCAAGCTGCTGAAGACTATCCCTGCGCTATTGCAAATCTCAATCATCTCAGCCGTACATTTGCCCTCGCAAAAGACTACGATGAAGCGCTTCGATATGCACAGCAGGCATTGATTTTAGCGCGACAAATGGGCGATGCCTTGGGTCAAGCGAATGCGTTGGCAAATACAGGCTATAGTGAAATTTTGCGGGCTAGAAAATTCGATCGCCTTGATCAAGACAGTGCGGAGATTCCGATTTCTCAATTGACCCAAGGCTTAAAATTGGCGGCTAGTCAGGACGATCGGGCCAGCCAAGCACTATGTAACAATAGTTTGGGGATTGCGTATGTGATGATCAATCAACCGGATGATGCATTGCCCTATTTGATTGCAGGATTGCAAGCGGCCCAGGAATCAGGCGATCGATATTTGCAGGGAATGAATTTAACTTACTTCTCGGCAGCGCAGGCATTGCTCGGAAAAAGTAATGAAGCATTGTTATCCGCGATTTTAGCCATGTATACTCTAGAACAAATCCAGGCATCTGAATGGCAACAGTCCCGTAATGATTTATTGATCTTGCGAGGTCGATTGGGTGTTGAAGATTTTGATTTACAAGTACAAGCTTTACGTCCTATGGTGATTCGATCGATCGGCGTTGATGGTTATGATCATGTATTGACTTTATTAGTTTAATTGACAGTAACCGGCACTGGTTCCGTAGCCTGGGAATCTGAAAAGCTGTGCAGAATATAGCTTGGAGGGGTTATCTATAGGATAACAGTTCATTCGATTTTATATCTTTTA
>JAYUEW010000291.1:0-2441 GCA_043739045.1 Synechococcales cyanobacterium | reverse complement strand
TCGATAGCGGCATCCTGGGTCAGGGCTTGAAGGTCTAATGTTGTTGAAGAGACAGTCTTATCCATGATTGATTCGGAGCCGATATGTCACAAGTGAGTGCTTAATGGTATCCGAAGAATCAGAAAGTGCAACAGAAAATCTGGAGGATTCGAGAGGATGGTGATAAGGACGCGACGATCGCAGTAAATTCGATTTCTTTTATTACGTGAATGATGCAACGAGCTTTGGTTGGAGGTTTTAAGGGACGGTCGTCACAATTAAAATGTACAGTCAAAATGTACAGTGAATCGACTCCCGATTCCTAGTTCACTCTCGGCTGAAATCTGTCCCCCGTGAGCTTGAACGATCGCCTTTACAATAGACAATCCCAACCCCATTCCTCCAGTTTGCCTAGACCTGTCTTGTTTAACTCGGTAAAAACGATCGAACAAATGCGGTAAATCAGCTTTCGCAATCCCAATTCCGGTGTCCTGAATGGTCACGATCGCGTGATTTTTAGAATGGGATAGCTGAATCTGAACCTGGCCTTGGGGTAATGTGAATTCAATTGCATTAATAATTAAATTGCTGAATAATCGATAGATTTGGTTGCTATTGCCCAAAATATAGAGAAGTTTCGAGGTCTCAAAATGACAACTAAGATTAACTTGCGCTTCTATGGACAAAGGCGCAATCTCTTCCTCTAGATCTTGGAGCAATTCATTTAAACAGATCAAATCTGAATTGTAATTATGCTGTTGATTAATATCTAATTGAGATAGCAATAGAAGATCCTGCGCCAATGTATTCATTCGATCGGTCTGGCGTTGCAGAGCAAGGAAGGTCGATCGGACTTCTGGATCAAGAGTCTCAAGATTCACAATTGCAACTTCGAGCATTGCTTTAATGGCTGCGATCGGGGTACGAAGTTCGTGGGATGCATCTGCCGTAAACCGTTGCATTTGAGCATAGGACACATAAATCGGACGCATAGCAATTCCCGCTAGCCACCAGCTTGCAGCACCAACGGTTGCCATTGTTGCCGGAATTCCCGCAATCATCAACCAATGAAGTCCCATCATATAATGATCAAATTTTTCCACCGATCGGCCCACTTGCAGATAGCCCCAATTTTGGCTTTGGGTTGTTTTCAGCCGAATGTGATGTAAATGATACGCAGTGCCCTGGGTGTCTTTGACGGTTTCAATTGATGCGATGTGTGAAAGATTCGGGAATTTTCCAGGCATTTCCCCGATCGCAGCTAATGGCTTTCCTGAATTGTCGAGTAGTTGTAAATGGTAATCTTCTCGAATTAAATTAATTAGCATTGAGTCTTGCAAAATGGAACAAGGACGATCGGTTTGACAAATACCAGGGATAATCCGATCGATGTTTGACGGCAAGATATTTGGAGTAGTTAATGATTTTTCAAGACGGGCATTTATTGACATGGTAAGTAGATCAATTTCACGATCGATCATTTGAGCTGAAATTCGAGATAAGACACGATGGGTCGCATAGCCCAAGACTAACAGAATACTGCCGATGACACTGGAATAAAGAATCGCCAATCGAAATCGCGGTGAATCTAAAAGAGTAGAAAATTTAGGCATTAAATCTATATCCCAATCCACGCAAGGTTTCAATTAGGTTTGAGCTGCCCAAAGCATTTAACTTTCGCCGCAAAAGCCGAACTTGAGCTGCTACAACATTACTAATTGAATGATCGTCAAATCCCCAAAGGCGCGATCGGATTTGGTCTTGACTCAAAATTTGGTTAGGATGCTGCATAAAATATTCTAAAAGTTGAAACTCTTTTGCCGTCAGTGATTGTTCTGATGTGTTTAATCCTAAAACTGAAAACGTTTGATAATTTAAAGTCAATCCAGCAAGACTCAACAGCGCAGCTTGAACTTGGCTCGGACGACGCAGCAAGGCCCGAAGGCGTGCTAACAATTCTTCCATACCAAAGGGTTTAACTAAATAATCATCGGCTCCTGCATCTAATCCCATCACCCGATCGCTCATGCTGTTCCGTGCGGTCAACATTAAAATAGGAATAGTCTGTTGCTGTTGTCTTAGGCGTTGACAGAGTTCCAAACCCGAAATTTCTGGCACCATCCAATCTAAAATTGCCAATTGATATGGATTTGCTGTTTGTAAAGAGTCCCAAGCCAGTTTTCCATCACTGACCCAATCCACAACATAATTCTGCGATCGTAATATCTTTTGAATCGCGATCGCAAGATCTTCTTCATCTTCCACCAATAGCAATCTCATAATACTTTTCTAAGGGCTACATCGCATCTTATGTTAATTTCATCTGTTAATTTCATCCTCGTCCATCACTATACAAGAAAGCACTATAGAACCTATTTGACATTCTAGGGTATCCTAAAAGCAGCGCAAAACCCTCATATCCACCAGTCCTATGGCCTATTCCAGCAGTCTAACCGATAAAG
>JAYUEW010000290.1:0-3286 GCA_043739045.1 Synechococcales cyanobacterium | reverse complement strand
CTTTATCGGTTAGACTGCTGGAATAGGCCATAGGACTGGTGGATATGAGGGTTTTGCGCTGCTTTTAGGATACCCTAGAATGTCAAATAGGTTCTATATGATGAATGTCAGTATTTCTACTTAGCCTGAGAATTTGATAACCTTTCTACTTTCTACGTATTTTTGGATATTAGCTTGGAGCTGTTGTTAAACGTTATGAGATTGTCATTTCTTAAGATTCACAAATCAATAGCTTCTTTTCCAGAAATAGAACTACCAAATTTCGTAGTTCTTACTGGAGTGAATGGTGCAGGAAAGAGTCATCTGCTAGAGGCAATTGATAATGGCTCAATACAAATTGACGATATAGTAGTAAATAATCAGACACGTCCTATTCGTCGCTTCGATGGGACGAATCTAATCCCACAAGATACAGGTGCTTTTGCACCTTACCAAATTACTCAAGAAAGATATGGGTTTTGGAATGAAATTTCTCAATATGTAAGAGAATTTCGTCCCCAGATTTCTCAAACTCTTCAGCAATTTAATAGATTCGACTTAGATAATCTTAAGACACATGAAATCATAAGCCTCACACCAGAAAAGTTGATTTCAACAGGTAGCACCCCAGAGCAGGCAAATCAAATTTTTCAAGCGATTCAACATGTAGCTTCTTCAGTAGATCAAAACGTCACTAATAGATTTATATAAAACGATCCAATTAATCGTCGTCGATTGGTTGATCTCTTGCAGGATAATACTAATATTCCCCTATTTGCTCTTGAGGAAGATGACTTTTACAATTACTTTCCCAGTTGCCAACCTGTTGACATGTTTCAGCAGTCATTTAGCAGACTTTTCGCGGACTATCAACGCAACTGGCTCACTAATCGCCTTAGGTTCGTGGCAAATTCAGAAGGTGAATCTGTTAGCTTCTTAACTGAGAAGGAATTCTCAGACAAGTATGGAGAACCACCTTGGGAATTTGTAAATAGTGTTCTTGAAACGGCAAATCTCGATTTTAGGATTAACCAACCACTGAAACATGAAGATCGCCCTTACGAGCCAATTCTTACTGATAGAATCAGGAACTCACAAGTAAAGTTCAATGACCTGTCTTCAGGCGAAAAAGTTTTGATGTCTTTTGCATTATGTCTCTACTATGCAAGGGATCGTCGTCAAATTGTAGATTATCCAAAAATTCTATTATTTGATGAAATTGATGCTCCTTTGCATCCCTCAATGACTCAATCTCTTTTACGAACCATTCAAGATGTGCTGGTTAATCGCCACGGGATTAAGGTGATTTTAACTACACATTCACCTTCAACAGTAGCTCTATCACCAGAGGAATCTTTATATGCGATGTATAAAACTGATCAAAAGCGGATGCAAAAGAGTACAAAAGATAAAGCCCTGTCTATCCTGACTACTGGGGTTCCAACTTTAAGTATAGATTATGAGAATCGTCGCCAAGTATTTGTTGAGAGCCAATATGATGTTCGATTTTATGAGCAATTGTACGAAAAGCTAAGAGAGCATTTGATTCCTGAGATATCACTCAACTTCATCGCATCTGGAGTTGGAGGAAACGGTAATTGTGTTCAAGTAAGAGAAGTTGTCAATCAGTTAGAAAAGGGAGGTAGCCGAACAGTTTATGGAATCATTGATTGGGATCTAACTAATTCTAGTAACAAACGCATAAAAGTTATTGGAAAAGAAAAACGTTACAGTATCGACAATTATATTCTTGATCCAGTTCTTGTTGCAGCTTTGCTTTTGCGAGAAAAGTGGATAAACCGCGATGAAATTGGGCTTGATCAGCATGAAACCTACATCAATTTTGCCACATTTGATAACACTCGACTTCAAGAGATCGCTGATTTTGTAGTAAATAAAGTAAAAGTTCATTTGCCAGTGTTAGAAGATGACACATTGCCGTGTCAATACCTCGGTGGACAAATCATCAACTTGCCTAAATGGTTTCTTCATACCCAAGGGCATTCTCTAGAGAAGAGACTGAAAAATGTCTTTCCTCAGCTGAATCGGTTTCAAAAAGAACCTGACTTAAAATTAGAGATCATTGCGAAGGTAATTGATGATGTGCCGTCCCTTATTCCATATGATTTTGTTTATCTGTTTAAAGAAATTCAAAACATTTAAATAGGTTAAAAATTATGTTAATTCTACACTTCAGATCTATCTTTTACCAACATCAGTAAAACAACTTTATTGCAGCGGACTCCCAAGAAACGCTTGTGTAAGAGCAAAGTCACTTGCAGCCGCTGAATAACAACGTTAGACCAACTTAAAGTTTTCAATCGGTAAGCAATCGATCGCCCCCAATCCATTCACGCCTACTATTCCGATAAACCCGATCGCCGCAACCGATCGAAACCCTCCAAAATCATCTCCAACCCAAGCTCTTAAAGCGTAAACCTATGGACATGATATCCATCGCACAACAAAGAATACAATTCAAACTGACGGACCTTAATGGAATAGTTTCAACACCGATCGTACAAATTAAATAAAACCTTTCAGACTATCCACGCCAATTTTAATCACTTCCCTTTGACAAAATCGCAAGGACATCAGATAACAAAGGATAGCCGCTGCCCAATCTCCCCGTCGAAGCCCCTATGTCACTCCTCCAAATCAACCATCTCAACCTCGCCTACCCAAACTCCACCGATTGGGTCGTCGAAGACCTTTCCCTCACCCTACAGCCTGGAGAACGGCTAGGACTCGTGGGCGAATCTGGCAGCGGCAAATCGACGATCGGTAAAGCAATTCTCCAAATGCTACCCAACGGTTCCACCATTCAAGGGGAACTCCTGTTTGAAGGCCAAGACATTGCACGACTCACGGGCGATCGGTTAAGAAGATTCCGAGGCGAAACCGTCGCATTAGTCTTTCAAGATCCCATGACCCGCCTCAATCCGCTATTGACGATCGGCGATCATTGTATCGAAACCTTACAAGCCCACGAAATTGGCATTACCCGAAAACAAGCCCGCGCCCGTGCTCATGAAGTATTAGAAGCCGTCAAAATTCCCGCCGATCGGTGGAATCAATATCCCCATGAATTCAGCGGCGGAATGCGTCAACGGGTCGCTATTGCCCTTGCCCTAATTCTCAATCCAAAACTGATCATTGCTGACGAACCCACCACCAGTTTAGACGTAACTGTCGCCGCAGAAATTCTCACCGAAATCAAACGACTTTGCACCGAACGCAATATGAGTTTGATATTGATTTCCCACGATCTCGCCATGGTCAGCGAAACCTGCGATCGGATAGCCGT
>JAYUEW010000289.1:0-3708 GCA_043739045.1 Synechococcales cyanobacterium | reverse complement strand
TCTCTGTGGACTAATTGCTTATTGTCATCAGCCGAAAAAGCCAGGATTAAGGCTGGAGTGGGTTTTAGCTCCTACGGCTTAAACAGAACTGACGTTATTCTAGGCAATATTACTAGGATTTTGCATATGGAAGGTGAAACCAAATGAACACTGATTAAAATTCTTAAAACTTAATGTCTGCTGTGGTTTGGGTGGTCGAAGCTATTCAATTTCGAGTAAATCTCAAACAAACTCACGTGGGGAACTCATGTATTACATGCCGTTGCTTTACACATTTTTGCTGATTGGACCCGCGATCGCCGCGATCGCATTTTTCCGACAGCTTTCGACTCGTTGGCACTTGTTGTTATTACTTCTTTGCGTGATCTATGGCATTTCTCCGTTTCTGATGTCGTGGAGCGCATTTGGTTTGGCTAAACAGTTCGGCTGTTCGGCAGAGGCTGTCCGCTTTCGTTGTCCTTCACCAGTTTGGCTGGGAGATGTTATTTCTGGGCTATCGATGTCGCACTGGCTAGCAATTTTTGTGATTCCATCGGCAGTCTTAGGGGCGATTGGATTGCTGATTTCTTCGATTCAAACCCATAAGCGATCGAAGTCCAACACACCCATGATTGTATTCCATCGCAGTCATCATAAAGTCTTCGCAGGACTATGTTCAGCCTTGTCTGAGCAATGGCATTTACCCGTCGTAGGTATTCGGATTATCACGGTTATTTTAGCGATCGTTATTCCTGGATTTGTTTTTCTATACGTTTGGGGTTGGTTGGCATTTCCGATCGAATCGCGATCGCAACCCACGCTAGGAGAACAATCATGAGTCTATGCAACGATCGTCAAATTTCGCACCACCATCCCAATGATCAATGGATTGATGGACATGTTAGACACCTGAAAATCCGATCGTAGAAATAGAAGTCATCCCATACACACTGTTATTTATAAACTAAAAACACTTTTATGCAACTTCAAACAGCAAACTTTCAAGAAAGCATGGGTACACCTTTTAATCTATCCACTCCACAGGGTCTATTATCAACGCTGCAAGAACTTCGTCAGACGGTTGAAGCTGAAGGGAAAGCCACCTTTGAGCAATGGCGATCGCACATTGAGCGTCCTGAATTTCTTGCCAGTGCCTTAAATCTGGCTGAATATCTCGCTTTACGGGGGCACGATCTGCGATCGCTTCAAATTGCCCTAAAGCCTTGGGGATTATCCTCATTGGGACGGATTGAAGCCAGGGTAATTGCTAATCTTGATGCTGTGATTACCACTTTAGAAGTTATTTGTGGCTCTGAATCTCACCACAACCGACCACCGATCGAATTTTTTCTAGAGGGCGATCGCTTACTCCAACAACATACAGAAGAACTATTGGGTGACTCTCAACGCCGAGTCAGGATTATGGTCACGCTCGATACGGATGCTGCCACTGATTATGAAAGGGTGCGAGGATTTATCCGATCGGGGGCAAACTGTATGCGAATTAACTGCGCCCACGACAGTCCAGAAATCTGGGAGGATATGATCAAAAATATCCGTCAAGCAGAGCAGGAAACAGGAATCCCTTGTAAGATTATGATGGATTTGGGTGGTCCTAAAATTCGCACTGGATCGGTCCTTAGACCACTGGATAAAAAACGGGTATTTCTAGGAGATCAGATTCTGCTGTCACGCTCCTTACCTGTCGTAAATGAGAAAAAACCTACATCAAAAGCCATTCCATCAGCGATCGATCGCTTTCAAACGAGCTGTAGCATTCCGTCCATTCTCGATTCATTAGAAGTTAATACTCCTGTATTCATTGATGATGGCAAGATTCAGGCGCGCGTGGTTGATCCTCAATATCCATTACCCGATGGACACCTGGGACTTTTATTAGAAGTCATAAATGCCAGCCCCAAAGGAGTCAAACTTTTGCCAGAAAAGGGGATGAATTTTCCAGATACCGTTTTGTCGCTGAGTCCATTGACTGAAAAAGATCGGTCTGATTTAGATTTTGTCGGGACTCACGCCGATATTATTGGTTACTCTTTTGTGCAACGACCTGCGGATATTGAGTTACTACAGCAGGAATTAGACAAACGCTTTGGTGCAAGGCTATGCCGACCCTCGATCGTGGCAAAGATTGAGACCGCGATCGCTGTTGCCAATCTACCAGAATTAATCATCTATGCCGCAGGCAAACAATCCTTTGGGGTAATGATTGCCCGTGGCGACTTAGCAGTGCAAATTGGCTATCAGCGTTTAACCGAGATCCAAGAAGAGATTCTCTGGCTATGCGAAGCAGCGCATGTGCCTGTGATTTGGGCAACTCAAGTGCTAGAGAGTTTGGTAAAAAATGGCATCCCTTCGCGGGGAGAGATGACCGATGCCGCAATGGCTGAACGGGCTGAATGTGTAATGTTAAATAAAGGACCTTTTGTGGGAGAAGCGATCGCTATTTTAGATGATGTTCTCACGCGCATGGAAGCCCATCAATTGAAAAAAACGCCCCAATTACGCGCACTCCATTCATGGTAATTCTTACACGAGCGCCCATTTTTTACAAATGCTAATGCCCAACATCAACTTCTCCCACTTATTTTGCCTATTCCACAGCATTAGAGGTTAGTTTATGTCTATACAACAATTCCTACGTTTGGATGGATTTACTAGAGCAGAACAGATTGGGATGACTAATCGTGTAAGTGAGGCGATTAATCGAGCAGGAGCTTGGATTACCGACTTTCATCTGTACTCAAATATCCTAATCTGCATTAACTTCCAAGTTTCGTTCGCTAATTTAGCCAGACTCTCTGCAACCCTGCAAGAGACAGGTATACAGTTGAGTCAGGAAAGCTTAGAGCAACTCATGTCTGCACATGACCCAATGGTGAAAGAGCAAGAGCTACTCGGGACATTGCAAATCACCTTTATACACAACGAACCTGACTTGCTCCGAGATATACCTGCATTTTCAGGATAAGCGTCGAGGCAACCAAATGCAGATATCTCTCACTCCATTTACGGTAATTCTCTAACTAGTAATTCTTTCAGCAGGTAATATAATGAAAGTTTCAATTTTTAGTACAAAGTCATACGATCGTCAGTTTTTTACAGATGCTAATAATGCACAACATCAACATGAACTGACATTTTTAGAACCACGGCTCGACCATCAAACCGCTCTGCTAGCCAAGGGTGCGAAAGCTGTCTGTGTCTTTGTCAATGATGAAGTCGATAAGAAAGCGATAGACGTTCTTGCTAGCCATCATGTCAGCCTAATTGCTTTGCGCTCTGCTGGATATAACAATGTCGATGTCGAAGCTGCAAAAAAATTGGGCATCAAATTAGTGCGCGTGCCAGCCTATTCCCCCTATGCCGTCGCCGAACATACCGTGGGACTAATCCTGACACTCAATCGCAAACTCCATCGAGCCTATAACCGCGTCCGCGAAGGCAATTTTTCACTCGAAGGATTACTCGGATTTGATTTACACGGTCGCACGATCGGCATTATCGGCACAGGCAGAATTGGGACAGTTACCGCCAAAATCATGACAGGGTTTGGTTGCAAGGTTATTGCCTACGATCTCCACCACAATCCTGAATGTGAGGCAATGGGAGTCCAATACATGGAGCTATCCCAACTGTTTTCCCAGTCAGATATTATTACTCTTCATTGTCCATTAACTTCAGAGACACATCACTTGGTGAATAGAGAGGCGA